>WJLX01000174.1 GCA_014728225.1 Candidatus Coatesbacteria bacterium
CGTGCAAAGAAACCCTCCCCGCGGAGGGTTTTGCGGTGGAATCGCTTCACTCCACCGCAGGGATACAGATATCTAACGTGCTCTGACACCGACGCTGAAGGGCGAAATGGTCGTGCACGTTAGTTATCAGTTGCTCAGCTGAGCTCGAGTGTTTGATGGCGCACCGCCGCCGGCAGCCTGGGGAGGACTGATCCTGCGGCTGGTAACCGGCGGCGCCGTTGACCAATAAACTACCCCCCCGGCCGAAATCAGCGGCGGGAGACCCGGGAAACCAGCTCGCTCCCCCACGAGCGATGAACTCCAACCCCCGGAACCGGCACGGTTTTTGCATCTCGGCAACCGTTAAGCACTGAGATAACGGTTCGCCTCCGCAAAAACCGTGCCGGTTCCGGGGGTTGGGGCTGACGAAGCGCCGTAATGGCTTCCCGGGGTCTCCCGCCGCCGGCTCGAACGGTTAATCGTCGTCGTCGGCGGCGGCCTCGGCGTGGTGGGCGTGATCGCACTCGCCGCCGAGGTCCATCTTCTCGAGTTCCGGGCACTCACCCTTGCGCCGGCAGTGGTAGTGGGCGATGGCGGCGCGCAGGGCGTCGGTGGCCAGGTTGCTGCAGTGCATCTTCAGCTTGGGCAGCCCGCCCAGGGCTTCGGCGACGCGGTCCCGGGTCAACTGTTCGGCCTCGTCGATGTGCA
Organism: Candidatus Coatesbacteria bacterium; assembly: GCA_014728225.1. Lineage (NCBI taxonomy): Bacteria > Candidatus Coatesiibacteriota > Candidatus Coatesiibacteriota bacterium. The sequence continues at coordinate 688 of WJLX01000174.1, forward strand.
GGCCGACGGCCAGCTCCGTGGTGACCGAGCTGGTGGCGATGGCCGCTCCGCAGCCGAAGGTTTTAAACTTGCACTGGGTGATGATCCCCTGTTCGTCGACCTTGATATACATCTCCATGATGTCGCCGCAGGTGGGGTTGCCGACGCGGCCGATGCCGTCGGCGTCGTCGATGGTGCCGACGTTGCGCGGGTTCATGAAGTGGTCCATCACCTTGTCGGTGTAGTTGGGCATGGCCTTCCTCGGGGTTGCGTTGAGGTTGCACCAACCATTATGCACTAATATTAGGAAAACGGCAATCCCTAGCGGGATATGTTTTATTCCTCCGGCTCCTCGTGGGAGCGCCCGGTGATGTTGAACAAGCGCCGCAGGGTCGCACCCACTTGGCTGAAGGCCTCGCGCAGCGGGGCCAGGATGAAGGTCAGCAGCGGTCGCAGAATGAAGCGCCAGCTCCCGGACAGCAAGCGCTCCTTGAACCGGCGCTCACGCCTGACGCGCAGCCGGGGCAGCAGGATGCCGCTGCCCCGGCGGTATTCCCGGTATTCATCGCCGTAACGCTCGAGGAGTTGGTCTTCCTCCCCGCCCAGGCGGAGCATAACCAGCGGCAGGGTCAGGACAAAGGTCGCCGAACCGGCGAGGCCGTTCCACAGCAGCAGGGGCTGGGCCAGACCCCACAGCAGGTGGGCGGCGTACATCGGGTGTCGCAGCCTAGCGTAGACGCCGTCGGTCACCAGCTTGGTCTCGGCCTCGGCCGCGACGCCGGGGGACCAGTTCCGCCCCAGCTCGACGTGGGAGCGCCACAGCAGCCAGGTCGCCAGGCCGAACAGCAAACCGCCGCCTACCAAGGCGGCGGCGTTCAGTTCGTAATCGGCGAAGTCCAGCCAATCCGTCAGGGCGTAGGCCAGGGGCAACAGCAGCATCCCGGCGGCGGGGAACAGCAGAAAAATGTACGCCAAGGGTGAGGCCGCCGCCCGGCCCCGGCGCGCCCGCCGCAGCGGCGCCGTGTAACGCACCCGCACGGCGACCGCCAGGAAAAACCAGGCGAAGTAGACGATTACACCGGCCGACCGCATCCGAGCTCCTCAAACGTTGGGGAACGTCAGCGCCAGTGGTCGTGGAGGAACTCGTCGACCTCGGGCAGGCCGCCCTGTAGTACGACGTAGGCGTTGTACTGCTCGCGCTCGGTGATCTCGCCGTTGACCGGGGTCAGCATCAGCCGGCGGACCTCGTCGGCGTCATCGCTCATCCCCAGAGCCCAGCCGAGCTTGATGTAGGCCGTCTCGGGCAGCATGTTGGCCAGCGGAACGACGCCGAGCTCCATCAGATCGCGACCGGTGTCGTAGACGTACATCTGGGCGTAGCCCCAGAGGGTCTGAACGGTCATGTAAACCTGGACCCCGGCTTCGCAGGCCCGCCGCAGGGGCTCGTAGAGCGGCTTGTTGACGTGGCCCAGCCCGGTGCCGGCGATGACGATCCCCCGATAGCCGTTGTCCACCAGGCTGTCGATGATGTCCGGCTGCATGTTGGGGTAATAGTAGACGATGGCCACGCGCTCGTCGAAGACGGCGTGAAGCTTGAGCTCACGTTCGGGATCGCGCTGGGTGTAGTCCGGTCGCAGCGCCTCCGGCGGTGCCTCCGGCGTTACCGTGGCCAGGGGGGTGTCGCCCAGGGTGCGGAACGTGCTGCGGTACGAGCTGTGCATCTTGCGCACCCGGGTACCGCGGTGTAGCAGATTGTAACGGTCCGAGGTCGGACCGAACATGCAGACGACGACCTCGGCAACATCGCCGTGGGCCGCCGACTGGGCCGCGCACTGCAGGTTGAAGGCCGCGTCCGAGGACGGGCGATCACTGGAGCGCTGGCTGCCCACCAACACCACGGGAACGGGCAGGTCCTGCAGCATGAACGACAGCGCCGCCGAGGTGTGATGCAGGGTGTCGGTGCCGTGGCCGATGATGATCCCGGCCACCCCCTGCTCGATCTGTTCGGCGATCTCCCGGGCCGTGATCATGTACTGCTCCGGACCCATGTTCTCACTGAAAACACCGAAAAGCTTCTTGGTCTCCAGGTTGCAGATGTCCGCCAACTCGGGACAGGCGCCGTATAGCTCGCCGGGGCTGAAGGCCGGGATGACCGCTCCCGTGCGATAGTCCAGCCGGCTGGCGATGGTGCCCCCCGTCCCCAGCAGGGTCACGTTGGGTTTGACCGGATCGAAGGGGAATTCCTGCTCCGGGATCTTGTAATGGGCCTCTTTGTAGTCGTGCTCGACGATGCCATTGATCCGCTCGACGGCGATGCCGATGTTGTAGCCGGTGATCATCTTGAGCACGATGTGGCGGTCGTCGGCCTGTTCGGAGCGGGGAAGGATGATACCGGAGAACTCGCCGGTGTCCGTGGTGATGGTGCAGTCGCTCCAGACCCGGGCGCCCAGGCGCTCCAGCAATTCACGGGCCCGGCCGTGGTAGCCCTTGAAAGGATCCGTTGGTTGGCTCATCGGTGCCTCGGTGATGGTGAAGGATGGCGGGGACAGGCGGCGATTTTAGCAGGGCCGCCCGGTCGAGTAAAGTGGACGCCGCGGGGGAGTTTTGAAAAACAGCCCGCCGTGGGGGCGGTCTTCTGCAAGACCGCCCCGCCGGAACCGGCACGGTTTTTGCGGAGGCGGAGCGTTATCATCGTCAGTAACGCTCGCCGAGATGCAAAAACCGTGCCGGTTCCGGCGGGGCAGCCCGGCGGTGCCGCGAAAAGCTGTTGGGCTGTTTTCAAAACTCCCCCGGAGCCACCGCCGAACAGGGCCGTTCCGTGGTGGTCCAGCGGACGCAGTTGTCGTTTAAACAACAAACGGCTATAATGTCCTGAATTGGGTTTGTTGCACTGACCCAACCATTACCGAGCGAGAAGAACCCGACATTTCGTTATCATGACGACCGAGGAGATCACGATGAAGAGAATCCTGCCGGCTTTGCTTACCCTGACCGTCCTGGCCGCCCTGGCCAACCCGACCCCGGACTGCTGGGCCAACGAGGAGCAGTTCATCAAAGAAATGCCCAAGCTGATGGACGAGGTCCAGCGCTTCGGCGACAAGTTCGTCGGTTTGCAGGACAAGATCGTCGCCGTGGCCGACCAACAGGGATTGCCGGTGCCCATCCCCCTCGTCGACTTCACCGACGTGCGCAACCTGGTCGTCAATCCCGTCGCCGGCTCGGCCCAGTTGATCGTCGACTTCCACCAGGAACTCACCGACGCCAACATGCGGATGCTCAAGGCCCAACTGGATACCGCCGAATGGGTCGTCGAGCAGAACGCGGTTCTGCTGCGCACGCTCAACGATCAGCTCGCCACGGCCAACCAGATGCTGATCGATGTCAACACAGCCCTGGCCGAAGCGGCCACCGATCAGCTCCAGGCGCTGCACGACAACCTGGCCGACACCGTCGAGACCCTGACGGACATGGTCAACGACTGGACCGGCGTCTCGTCGGCCGCCGAGGCCATCGAGGACGTCTTCGACGACTGGTTTTAGGCTGTCGTAGAGTTAGTGATAAGCGACGACGGAACCGGGTAGCCGGTTCCGTCGCTGTTTCCCGGGGCGGCTTTCTGGTACAATCAGCGAACTAATCCAGCGTCTGTACCATCGGGGAGGACCTGATGCGACTCGTCATCGGGCTGTTCAAGCTGATGCGGCCCAAGCAGTGGCTCAAGAACGTCATCCTGTTCGCCGGGGTGGTCTTCGGTGAGCTGTTCACCATCCCCAGCGCCCTGTTGACGTCCCTGGCGGGCTTCGGTGTCTTCTGTATGCTGTCCGGCGCCGTCTACGCGCTGAACGATTCCGTCGACGCCGAGAAGGACCGCCTGCACCCGGAGAAGCGTCGGCGTCCCATCGCCGCCGGCGACGTCCCCCGCCCCCTGGGTTATGTCTGGTCCATCGTCCTGGCCGGCGTCGGCTTGTATCTGGCCTGGACGATCAACCTCAACTTCGCCGTCGTCGGCGCCGTCTACCTGACGCTCAACCTGGCTTACAGCTTCTGGGCCAAGGGCGTGGTCATCCTCGATGTCTTCCTGATCGCCGTCGGCTTCGTCCTGCGGGCCATCGCCGGTGTCGAGGCCTTGGTGGCCCTGCCTTACGCGCCGCCGGACTTCGCCCCCTCGAGCTGGTTCCTGCTGGTGACCCTCTTCCTGGCCCTGTTTCTGGGGCTGGAGAAGCGCCGCGCCGAGATCAACTCCCTCAAGGACGGCGCTGCGGGGCACCGCAAGACCCTCGACCACTACTCCCCCCGCCTGTTGGATCAGATGAGCGCCGTGGTGACCACGGCCACCGTCATCGCCTACAGCCTGTACACCATGTGGCCCGACACTGTGGCCAAGTTCGGTACCAACGCCCTGGTCTACACCGTGCCGATCGTGCTGTTCGGCATCTTCCGCTACCTGTATGATGTCGACAAGCGCAACCTGGGCGGTAACCCGTCGACGATCCTGTTCAAGGACGCCTTCCTGCTGGTGACCGTGGTGGTCTGGGTGGCCGCCGTGGTGCTGATCCTGTACTTCAAGCCCCAGGTCTGATTGCTTCGGTTAGCTGTTGTCCATCGGGGCGGGTCCGTTGACCCGCCCCTTTTCCTAGGGAGGCACCGGCGTTGGTTCCTCCGCCCCCTCGGCGCGGCCGCTCTGCTGGAAGAAAGGAGGGCGAACCCGCCGGTGCCGGCCGTCGTCGATAACTCCAACACATGCACCAGGCCGAGCCGGTGCGCTCGGTGTGGATACCCGCAGCGGCATTGGCTGGGGTGGGCCAACCGTCGGGGGCAGTTTATCGTTTTGCGCTATGCGATATTCATCTGAGGTATTTTACCGACTGTTTTTTGTTAGGGATCATCACAGAAGATTACATCAGCTATTGCAGTTGGGCACTTATATCGGCGTGATCGGGTCTGTCATTCCGCCACCGATGAGGGGGGCAATGTGGCGGGGAAGTGCGGGTCGCGGGAGCGGCGCGCCAAGCGTCCCGGCTGCAACGACCGTTACCACTACCGCCGCGCCGAGGGAAGTCAAAAGGCCAGCGTCGCGGCAAGCCGTTCAAGCGTCGTCGCCGGGGCGTCGCAACGCGCCGCCGGAAAAACGCGGCGAGATAGCGCGTCTGTTCCGGCTCGGCGTCCCGACGGCGCGGGTCGCAACGGTCCCGGGCAGCCGGCGCGATACGGCATATCGCTACTACGAGCGAATCCGCCGGCGCTTGGCCGCCGTTGGCCAGGCCGCGCTCGACCCGACCAGCTACACCGATACGCCGACGGCCGGCGAGCCTGGACGAAACTGTCGCTCAACGGCTTCCACCACAGGCGCGTCGAGCACCAACGGGAATTAGCCTACGGCGGAATAATCAACAAAAGCATCAACGGTATCGAGACTTCCGAGGCTACGCAGAACGCCGCCATGGCCCCCGGCTCCGACCTCGGCCGACAACTCCTCGAGGCCGTCTGCGCCGACAAGGGCTTAGAGGTAGCTGATTTCAAGCTGATCAACTTCTGGCCCAAGGGCGACGGCGGCTACGCCGTGGCCGTCTACAACCCGGAAACCGGCACCTCCTACGCCTGCGAGGTGGCCGACGATAAAACTACCGTCGAGAACACCGGCTTCTACGTCGAGGGTCCCGGCGGCGATTACGCCAAGCTCGTCGAGATGGCCGCCGAGGGTCGCGGGCCCTTCAGCGACTACCCCGGCGGCGTGATGATCGCCCGGGGTGCCGAACTGAACTCGGGCTGGCGGGTGACCTTCACTACGGGCTGGGATGACGAGCGGAACGGCCGGCCCCTCGAGGACATGTCCTCGATCAGCCTGGACTGACGGCAAACAGCTTCTTGTAACAGCAGGGGGCGGATCGTCCGATCCGCCCCCCGTCCTTAGCGGGTCCTTCCGCCGATAACGGACCGGGCCACCGGCTGCCACGCCGGCGGTCCGGGTGAAACGGGGCTGGTATCCGGGCCTTCCTGCGGCAAGATGCCGCCGAGGTACGGCGCCGGCGGCTCACGTGTGAATGTTCGTTCTACAGCCGGTCCTCGAGCTCGGTCATCGCGGAGTAGTTGACCGGGGTCAGCCCCGCGGAGCGCAGCAGGGCCTGGTAATTGCGGTAGAGCTTCTGCGCCGTCGCCGCTCCGCGCCGGGGATCGTCGCCGCACCACAGCTCGACGACCAGGTCGTCGTAGTCCCTGGGGGTCATGGCGAAGTTCCCGGCCTCGCGAATGCCGGCCAGTCCGGGTTTGCGGGTCCAACTGCGGTTGAGCAGGCAGAGGACTTCGCGCAGCTCCTCGAGCATCCGGTGAGCACAGTAAGAGAACTGGCCGCAGTCGGTTTCATCTTTGCTTTCCAGCACGCCGCCGTAGGCCTCATAGACCAGTTCGGGCAGGATGTCGGTCAGCAGGTCGTTGAAGCGCCCCTCGTCGACGAGGCGCCCCCGGGCCGACCATTTGTCCCGGAGCCGCTTATCGCCGGCCAGGGGCAACAGCTCATCGAGGACCCCCATCCAGTATGACCAGCGGCGTCCCGGTCCCTCGAGCTGGGCCAGCAGCTCCTGCTCGTCGATCCGGGTAATCACCACGGGGACGTTGTGGTAGAGGAAGCTGGGGACCTTGATCGTGCGGCGCTGCCGAACGACCAGCAGCAGCTCGATCGCGTTCCAGGACTCGGCGTCGCCGCGGCGAGTCGAGCCGTAGACCCCGGCCAGGCGCAGGCTGTCACCGCGCCGCTTGTCGATCTTCTCGACGATCAGTTGCGCCAGGGTGCTGCGTTGGACCTTGCTGAGCATTGTTCACCCGGTGTCGGGGTTTTTCTGGTTGTAATCGACGTCAGTCCGTCGGAGGGCGGCGCGGGGTGTCGACGCCGGCCTGGCGGCGGCTGAGGCCGAAGAACTCCAGGCAGAGGTCGATGTCGTTGGAGTGGACGGTGTGGTCGGCGAACTTGAGCAGGTTTTCGTCGCCCTTGCCGGCGACGATGACGCTGTCGCCGGAGCGGGCAACGTCGAGGGCGGCGTGGACGGCGGCGCGGCGGTCGAGGACGGTGCGGACCTCGCAGGCCGGATTGTCGACGCCGGCGGCGATCTGGCGGGCGATCTGCGCCGGGTCCTCGCGGCGCGGGTCCTCGGTGGTCAGGATGACGAGGTCGGCCAGCTCGGCGGCGGCCCGTCCCATCTGTGGCCGCTTGGCGGCGTCGCGCTCCCCGGCCGAGCCGAAGACGATGATCAACCGCCCCGGAGTGAAACGCCGGGCGGCGCCGAGGGCTTTGGTCAGGCCGTCGGGGGTGTGGGCGTAGTCGACGATGACGTTGAAGTCGGCGCCGACCTCGAGGAACTGGAAACGGCCGGGGATCTGGGACAGCTCGGCCAGGCCGCGAACCAGGGCCTCGTCGGTCACGCCCAGACCACGGCAGATTCCGACGGCCAGCAGGACGTTGTAGACGTCGTAGGCTCCGGCCAGCGGGGCGCTGAGCCCGAGCTCCCAATCGCCGTGAACGGCGCGCAGGCTCAAGCTGCGCTCGCCCAGGCGAACGTCCTCGGCGCGCAGCTCGGCCTCGGAGCCGCGACCGTAGAGGAGCCGTCGTCCCGCGGGAACCGCGGTGCGCCGGACCCACTCGTCGTCGGCGTTGAGCAAAGCCGGGGCCGCGGGCTCGAGCTGCTGGAACAGCCGGGCCTTGGTGAAGAAATAGCCCTCGAGGCGCTGGTGGTAGTCGAGATGCTCCGGGGTCAGGTTGGTGAAGCCGGCGGCGGCGAAGCGCAGACCGGCGGTGCGCTCCTGGTCCAGGGCGTGACTGGTGACCTCCATCATCACGTCCTCGACGCCGGCGTCGACGGCGCTGCGCAGCAGCTCATGGAGCTTGAGCGGCTCCGGCGTGGTCCAGACGGCCTCCTCCCAGTCGTCGTCGATGTAGTAACCCGTGGTGCCGAACTGGGCCGTGCGGCGTCCGGCGGCCCGCAGTACGGCGGCGATCAGGTGGGCCGTCGTCGTCTTGCCGTTGGTGCCGGTGACGCCGATCAGGCGCAGCTTCTCGGCGGGGCGGCCGAACCAGGCGGCGGCCAGTTGGGCCAGGGCCAGCCGGGGCCGGGAGCTGACCGCCCAGGCGACATCGACACCGGCCGGCGGAGGCGTCGGGGCCACCACGGCGGCGGCGCCCATCTCCAAAGCGTGGGACAGATAGGCCAGGGCGTCGTGACCCACCCCGCCGGTGGCGACGAAGAGGGTTCCGGGCTCCACGGCGCGGGAGTCGTAGGCCAGGGCGGTGATCGTCGCCTCGCCCCGCGACTCCTCGACGGCGGGTGCCGCCGCCGTCAACTCGCTGAACAGCAGCGCTTCGGGTTTTTCGCTCAAGGTCCCAACTCCTCGATCAGGCGGCCGATCCGGCCGCCACGGGAGTAAACGGCGTGACGGCCCTCGGCCTCGTATTCGCTGTGATCGCCCCGGGCGGCGCGGCGGTAGAGCCGGACGCGCACCCGGCCGCCGAGCTCGTCGGTGACGGCGCCGGGAGAGGTAACGGGCGCCGCAGCGATCTCTCCGGCGGGAGCGCCGCGCCGCAGCTCCAGCTCCAGCCCCCGGGTGCGATCCTCCAGCCGCAGGCTCAAACCCCGCTTCGTCGCTTCGATCCGCAGCGGACGGGCGCCGGAAAAACTGCTGAAGCGGTGCAGCTCGCCCCGATGCCAGAGACCAACGACGAAGCCGCGGTGCGGTCCTTCGAGTTCGGCCAGCAGCGCCACCAGACAGACGCCGCCGCCGGGGAAATGGTTGCACTGCAACCGCAGCCAGGCCGTCGGCGACTCACTGCCCCAGCTCTTCTCGACGTACACCCGGCCGTCCGTGAAGTCAAACCCGGTTCCGTCCAGGCGCAGCGAACCCGACAAGGGGCCGTCGAAATTGAGCACCTGAAAGCGGCTGCGGATCCAGGGCACCAGGGCGGTGCGCCCCAGGGCTCCGGGCTCGAACAACCGCACCGGCCAGCCCCGACCGCCGTGGATGCGCACCAGGCCGCTCAGCTCGATCTCCTTCCGCTCCAGCTTGAGCTCCAGCCGGCGATCGCTGAACAGGCAGTCGCCCAACCGCAACCGCCAGCTCCGCCGGGAGTAATCGAAGGCGTCGGCGGGGAAGGTGAGGCGGCGACCACCGGCCTCCGTTTCCACCCCCAGGGTGCCCCGGAGTTCGCCCGACTCACCATCGACAACACAGCCCGGCTTGAGCAGCAGCGTCCGCCCCGCGGCGTCGAGCAGCTTGTAGCACAGGTCCTCGTAGTGCTGCGTCGCGCGGCGCGGTCCCTGATAAACGGCGGGTTTCCAGAGGGGCATCGCTGGGGTCCGTCGAAAGCCGGAACCACGCAGACCACGAAACGGCGCGGCGCCGACGGGAGGGAAGAACGGTAATCAAGCGAGCTTTGAACGGTTTACCCTTGCGTTGTCAACAAGATCGGGGCCTGGAACCTTCGTTGACGACCCGCGGTGTCGACCCATTTCATCTTAGCATCGACCCGAAAAGCTGACAAGAGCCTTGGACAGCGGAGTCGATCTCCGCTAAGATATCCGTATACGATACTACTCGGTTTCACCGACGGCTTCATCCTGCAATTCACTCCAGCCGGGCGGCTACCATACCCACCGCGCAACCAGCGCGACGTGTCGTTTTCCTGCGGCCCATGCGGCCGGAGCTGCGGGACCACCTGCACCGTGGTCTGCGCGACAGCGCCGTCGACCTCGTCTTTCCCGCTGCCCGGGAACCGGCCGCCCTGCTCCCCCTGGTCGGCGCCGCCGCCGCCCTCGTCGGCTGGCGACCCACCGCCGAGCTGCTGGCCGCGGCGCGCTTCCTGCGCCTGTTCATCAACCCCGGCGCCGGCGTCCAGGGCATCGTCCACCTCTTCCGCGAACTTAACACCGGGCGCGAGCCCCCCGTCGTCCTGGTCAACGGCCACGGCAACGCCTGCTTCACCGCCCAGCACACCGTGGCCCTGCTGCTGGCGCTGACCAACCGCATCCTGCCCCACCACAACTGGCTCGCCGCCGGACGCTGGCGCACCGGCGACGCCGAGGCCGCCTCGCTGCCCCTGCGCGGCCGCCGCCTGGCCCTGCTGGGCTACGGTCACGTCAACCGTCGAGTCCACCGCCTCCTCGCCGGCTTCCCCCTCGAATTCGCCGCCCTGCGGCGCGACTGGCGGAACGCCGCGCAGGACCCGCCGACCCCGCTGCGCCGCTGCGGCACCGCCGAACTCGCCGAACTGCTGGACTGGGCCGACATCCTCGTCTGTTGCCTGCCCGAGACCTCGGCCACCCGCGGCCTGATCGGCCGTGACGAGCTGGTCCGCCTGGGCCGCCGCGGGCTGCTGGTCAACGTCGGCCGGGGTCCCGTCGTCGACGAGAACGCCCTCTACGAGGCCCTCGACCAGGGACTCATCGCCGGCGCCGCCCTCGACGTCTGGTACGACTACCAACCCGCCGCCGACAGCACCGGACGCCGTCACCCCTGGCACCGGCCCTTCAACGAACTGAACAACGTCGTCCTCTCGCCCCACCGCGCCGCCTCGCCCTTCGATGACCTCGGGCGCTGGAACGAGGTCATCGAGAACCTGAAACGCCTGGCCGCCGGAAGGGACGACTTCCTCAACGTCGTCGATCTCGAGCTGGGCTACTAGCCGCCGTTGAAATACAAACGCCTGAACCGCCGCAAGACCTTCATCTACCACGCCGGAACCGGCACGGTTTTTGCGGAGGCGAACCGGCCTGAAGACTTCGAAGACCGCCGAGATGCAAAAACCGTGCCGGTTCCGGCGGCGCTGATTCAACAACGCTGCCGAGAACAAACGGTCTTTCAACGGCGGCTTCATCGACCGTCGATTACGGCTCTGGCCACGCCGATTGAAACTGGATTCATCGTACGCGCAAACGGGGAGGAACGTCGATGGAGGTCGAACTGCGGGAACTGCGTTGGGTGCCACGCTGGACGAGCCTGCTGGGCTGTCTGGAGGGCTGCCTGAGATTCCTGGGGCGGGAGGTGGAGCCGGTCTGGCTCTTCGGCGCCACGGGCCACGCCTTCGTCATCAACATCCACCGGCGGGACCTCTGCCCCAGCGGCCCGACGGCCTGGGATACGACGGGACTCTACGAACTGGGCCGCCAAGCCGGCTTCACCACCGAGGCCGTATTCGCCACGCTCAACCAGCCCCATTTCGCCGCCAAACGCGTCGAGGCCTGGCATCGCGCCCAACGGGCCCTGAAAGCCGGCAAGCCCTGCATCGCCTGGGAGCTGCAGGTCCCCGAGTATTACATCATTAATGGATACGATGAGCTGGGTTACCACTACTCAGGACCGCTGGCCGAAGAGAGCGCCGGACCCAAGGCCTGGGGCGAGCTGGGCGACAGCGAGATCGGCGTGCTCAACCTCATGATCGTTGAACTCAACGAACCGGCGCCGGAACGCGAACTCATCCACGCGGCGCTCGCCTTCGCCCTGCGCTTCGCGGCGAAGGCCAATCCCTACGTCCTCGAGGCTTACGCGGCCGGTCCGGCGGCCTACGAGGTCTGGCGTAACCATCTGGCGTCCGGCGACCCCAACCCCCACGGCACCGCCATAAACGCCCAGGTTTGGGCCGAGTGCCGTGGTTTCGCTCCCGCTTTCCTCCGGACGGCCGCCGGTCGCCTACCGGCCCTGGCCGGCGAGCTGGAAAAGGCGGCCCGAGAATACGATAGGGTCGCCACCGAACTCGGCCGGGTCGCCGAGCTGTTCCCCTTCCATGACGATCAGGAGGCCAACGCTCGCGACCGTCGGCTCCTCGACGAGGCCGTCGCTTGTTTGGAACGGGCGAGAACAGCCGAGCTCGCCGGCCTGGCCAGGCTGGAACAGCTCGAGGTGGTGTTGAGGTGAAGCGCACGGCGATCAGCTTCTCCAGCGATCGTTCAACCTTGACCCCCGCCGATCTCCAGCCCTTCTTCGTCGGCTGGCCCAATCCGCCGGAGGAGGCTGTCCGGCTGCAAATCCTCCGCCGAGCAGACCTGGTGATTCTGGCTCGGGTTCACGGTCGACTGGTCGGCTTCGTCACCTGCCTGACCGACGGCCTGCTCAGCGCTTTCATCCCCCTGCTCGAGGTGCTGCCCGAGCACCAGGGACGCGGGATCGGATCGCAGCTGATCCAGCGTCTGCTGGACGAGCTGGGACCGCTGTACGCCGTCGACGCCGTCTGCGATCCGCCGACGGCGACCCTCTACGAAAACCTGGGTTTCACCCGACTTTGCGGTATGGCCCGCCGGGAACTCAGCCTTCAACGGGGAAGAACACCGGCGAGCGAGCGTTGAAAAACAGGCCCGCCACCGACTAAATCCGCCGGAACCTTAGCCCCGGAACTGGCACGGTTTTTGCATCTCGGTGACCGTTGGCGCGATGCTAACGGTTCACCTCCGCAAAAACCGTGCCAGTTCCGGGGCAAGTGTCGGTGGCGGCTCAGCGAGCGGGGGAGCCTGTTTTTCAACGCTCGCTCGCCGGTGTTCTCGAGGGTTGAGCGAGCCCCGCAGCGCCTGTTAAAACCGGCCCCGCAGGGCCGGTTGCTAGTTATGGGATGAGTGCGTAGTCCAGGGTACTCGCCTAGGGTTCGTCGGCGGCGGCATGGTCGAGCTTGACGTCGCCGAAGTGCAGCGGATCATCCTCGGCGGGGTTCATTTCGTGCTCGATGTTGGTCATGTCGAGATCGCCGCTGTTGAAGTCGTCGCTGATCTCGAGCTCCAGCGGTCCCTCCTCGAGGACGGCCTGGTTCTCTTCTTCTTTGGTGGGGGTGAAGGTGAACTGTCGGGCGGTCTGGATGGGGTCCTGATCCCCGAGGATATACAGTTCGGGATCGACGTTGATGCCGTTGTGCAGGACCTCGTAGTGCAGGTGGGTTCCGGTTGAGCGGCCGGTACAGCCGACGAGGGCGATGACCTCGCCGCGTCTGACGTGATCGCCGGGTTTGACGTAGAGGTTGCGGCAGTGGCCGTAGCGGGTCTGGTAACCGTAACCGTGGTCGATACGGATCAGCAGTCCGTAGGCTCCGGCGGCCCGGGCGACGACGACGACGCCGTCGGCGGCGGCGACGATCTTGCCGTTGCCCCGGGGTACCAGATCGACGCCGTTATGGAATTCGGTGCCGCCGGTAATCGGGCTGCGGCGGTAACCGAAACCGGAGCAATTGTGGGCGTAGGGCAGGGGATTGAGCGAGGGCAGGTGCTTGAGGTAATCGTTGCGCTGTTCGTTGAGCCGGACCAGCTCGCTGAGCTGATTGCGCTGGCGGTCGATGACGGCGCCGGCGTGGAGCAGGTCGACCTGGAAACGGTTGCCCGCGGCCAGGGCCTGCCCGAGTTCAGGACCACCGATGCCGACACCCTCGCCGAGTCCGGGATCGAAGCCGTGGTAGAGGCGCAGGGTGTCGTTGACGGGTTCGAATTCCTCGGCCCGGGCCAGCAACTCTTCGAGATGGAGCTCGAGCTCGGCGAGTTCCTCGCGCTGGCGGCTGTCGAGGTACTCCAACTCGGAGAGCTGGTGGAAATCGACGAGTTGGCTGAAGTAGACGACGACGAAGGTGATCGCACCGAGGACGGCCAGGGAAAGCAGGCCGCCGATAATGACCACTAGCGCCTTGCCCAGGCGCGAACGGCCGACATCGGCGCCGCGGTGGTGTTCGACGAGTACGGTAACGTCGCTCAGCTTCATCAGTTGTCGCTTATATAGTTAAAGGTTGTTAGTAAGTCGTTTGGAATAATGCAGTGGTTTATTGTAGCGTCGATGATACAAAAAAAATGTGAGCCGTGCAAGAGGTTTTTGTGAATGCGTACCTTAGGGCTTGATGAGATTGGTTAGCTCACGGCGGAGTGGATGATCGAATGACGGCAGCGTGCCCATGGTGGCGGCATAACCGATGACGGCAACAAGCAGCAACTCATGGAGCAGTAACTCATGGAGCAGCAACTCTCGAGTAGCATAAATGGGCGGCATCACCCACGCCGCTGTACCGTTCCGCGGAAGGTGAGGACTAGCGGGTGACGTTGACGACCAGCCGGTCCCAGGGGTGATTGGCCGCCCTGACTGTTTGTACTGAACGGATCAGCAGTTGGTACCTACCGAGGTGGGTAGCTGTGACAGGCAAAGCACCAACCGTCCTCGGTCGTCGGAACCAGTATCGCGCCGGAGGAAACCGTTCAAGTCCCGCCGCGACAGAAGGCGGTTACTTGACTGTTTCACCTCTGATTATCGTTGGCGGAATAGAGTGATGCAGTCCCGGGTCACATGCTGCTTTGCGGTCCCAAAACGCCTCAATGATGACTGGAAACGAGGCTACGACAACGGCGCCCATGCCCGGCGCCGTTGGTTGGAGAGCGTCGCCGCTTCGGTCCCGGTCAGCCCCGGTCATCGCCGGCCGCCGAGGGCTCGGCTGTGCCGCCCAGGAAGATGTAGTTGATCAAGACCAGAGCCACGCCGATGACGATCGCCGCGTCGGCGACGTTGAAGGAGGGCCAGACGAACTCGCCGACGTTGAAGCGCAGGAAATCGACCACGGCGCCCAGGCGGACGCGGTCGACGAGGTTGCCGAGGGCGCCGCCGATCACCAGGCCCAGGCCCCAGACGACGCCGCCGCGCGGGCGCTCCTCCAGCGCCAACCAGACGAGCATCAGCACGGCGGCCACCAGGGTGACCCCGACCAGGATCCAGCGCACCCCGGGCAGTTCCCGCAGGAAACCCCAGGCCACCCCGGTGTTCTGGTGGTGGATGAGGTGGAAGAAGTCGGGGATGACCACCAGTCCGTGATGCCGGGGGATCAGGTTCTCGACGAGGATCTTGCTGATCTGGTCCAGGACCAGGGCCGCCAAACCGACGAACAGCCCCAGGCGGCGTTCGCCGAGGTTCTTCCAAAAAACCGGCCAACCGGGCCACTTCACTCGATCACCCCCAGCTCGCTGGCGCAGCGTCGGCAGACGGGCTCCTCGCCGGGCAGGCCGTCGACGAGTTCGGCCTCCACGTGCCAGCAGCGCGGGCACTTGTCACCGGGAGCCTCGGCAATCTCGACGGCGGCGCGGGCCTCGGTGGGCACCTCGCCGACGCCGTCCAGCGCCACACCGCTGACGATGAACAGGTCGCGCAGCTCGTCGGCACCGTAATCGGCCAGCAGCGTCGCCGTTTCCTCGTCGGCGGCGCGCAAGGTGACCGCGGCGTCCAGGGAGTTGCGTTTGGCGGCGCGGAAGGGCTCCAGGGCCTTGAGAACGTCCTCGCGCACGGCCATCAGGGTTTCCCAGCGGGCGGCGAGGTTCTCATCGCGCCGGACGGCGTTGTCCGGCCAGTCGGCCAGGTGGACCGAGTCCGCCCGCTCGCCGGGCAGGTACTCCCAGGCCTCGTCGGCGGTGTAGGCCAGGATCGGCGAGAGGTAGACGATCAGCGACTCGGCGAGGCGATAGAGCGCCGTCTGGGCGGCGCGGCGTTTGGGCGAGTCCGCCGCCGAGCAGTAGAGCCGGTCCTTGAGCACGTCGAGGTAGACCGCCGACAGGTCGACGGCGCAGAAGTTGTGCAGCAGGTGGCTGGCGCGGTGGAACTCGTAGGCCTCGTAGGCCCGACGAACCTCGCCGCCGAGCAGGGCCAGGCGGTGCAGGGCCCAGCGGTCCAGCTCCAGCAGGGCCTCATCAGCGACGGCGTCCGTCGCCGGATCGAAGTCGCCCAGGTTGCCCAGCATGAAGCGCAGGGTGTTGCGGATGCGCCGGTAGGCCTCCGTGCTCTGCTTGATCAGCTCCTCGCCCAGGCCGATGTCCCGGGTGTAATCGCCCGAGGCGGCCCAGAGGCGCAGGATGTCGGCACCCCAGCGGTTGCAGATGTCGTCGGGGTTGACGACGTTGCCCAGGCTCTTGTGCATCGCCCGGCCCGTCGGATCGACCACCCAGCCGTTGGTGACCACGGCGGAATACGGCGCCTGATCGCGCAGGGCCAGCGCCGTCAGCAAAGACACCTGGAACCAGCCCCGGTACTGGTCGCCGCCCTCGAGGTAGACGTCGGCGGGCCAGCGCAGGCCGTCTTCGGCGCGCTTGAGTACGGCGAGATGGCTGACGCCGCTCTCGAACCACACGTCGAGGATGTCCGTCTCGCGCTTGAAGCTCCCGCCCCCGCACTCGGGACAGGTCAACCCTTCGGGAACCAGGGTCTCGACGGGCTCGCTGAACCAGGCGTCGCAGCCCTGCTCACCGGCCAGGTCCCGGGCCCGGGCGGCGATCCGCTCGTCGAGGATCAGCTCGCCGCAGTCGGCGCAGTACAGTGCGGGGATCGGCACGCCCCAGGTCCGCTGCCGCGACAGGCACCAGTCCGGGCGCTGCTCGAGCATGGTGCGCATCCGCTCGGCGCCCCAAGCGGGAACCCAGTCGACCGCGGCGGCGGCGCGGACTGCCTTCCGGCGCAAATCGGCGTGATCGGCCTTGAGGAAATACTGCTCGGTGGCGCGGAAGATGACCGGCTGCTTGCAGCGCCAGCAGTGGGGGTAGGAGTGACCCACCTTGCCGTGGGCCAGCAGGGAGCCGTCGGCGCGCATCCGCTCGACGATCGGCTCGTTGGCCTCGAAGACGTGCAGCCCCGCCCACTCGGGCACTTGATCGGTGAAGCGGCCGGCGTCGTCCACCGGCATGACGACGGGCAGCTCGAAGCGTCGACCCGTGTAAAAATCCTCGGCGCCGTGACCCGGGGCGGTGTGGACCAGCCCCGTACCCTGCTCCAGGGTGACGTAATCGGCGGGCACGAAGACCACCCGCCGCTCGAGGAAGGGATGGCGGCAGACCAGCCCGAGCAGCTCCTCGCCCTTGAAGGCCTTCAACTCCCGCGGTTTCTCCCAGCCCAGCTCCTCGTAAACGCCGTCGGCCAGGCCCTCGGCCAGCAGGTAGCGGGCGCCGTCGCGCTCGACCAGCAGGTAGCGCAGCTTGGGGTGCACGGCCACGGCGACGTTGGAGGGCAGGGTCCAGGGCGTGGTGGTCCAGATGACGGCGTAGGCGCCGTCGAGCTCGCCGTCCAACACCCCGTCCGGATCCTCGACGACGGGGAAGCGGACGTAGACCGAGTGGCTGAGGTGATCGGCGTACTCGACCTCGGCCTCGGCCAGGGCCGTGCCGCAGGAGGCGCACCAGTGGACGGGCTTGAGCCCCTTGTAGATGTAGCCCGCGGCCAGCAACTCGCGGAAGGAGTCCAGGGTGGTGTACTCGTAGCTCTTGTCGAGGGTCAGGTAGGGCTCTTCCCACAACCCCAGCACGCCGAGACGCTTGAACTGGCCGCGCATCTTGTCGACGAAACGCAGGGCGAACTCCCGGCAGGCCCGGCGCACGGCCACCCGGTCCATCCCCTTGATCTTGTCGCCCAGCTTGCCCGCCACCTTGTGCTCGATCGGCAGCCCGTGACAGTCCCAGCCCGGCACGTAAGGGGCGTCCCGGCCGATCAGGGTCTGGAACTTGACGATGACGTCCTTCAGAATCTTGTTCAACGCCGTGCCGGCGTGGACCTCGCCGTTGGCGTAGGGCGGGCCGTCGTGAAGGATGAATTTTTCCCTTCCCGCGCGGGATGCACGGATTCGGCCGTAAAGGTCCAGCTCCTCCCAGCGCTCCAGCCTCGCCGGTTCGCTCTGCGGCAAGCCGGCGCGCATGGGAAACTTGGTCCGGGGCAGGTTGAGGGTCGCTTTATAGGGTTTGGCTGCCATGGTTACCGTAGTGGAAAAGGGCTCGTGTCGACGGAGTGAACAGTGGATAAGCGGGGCAAAAGTAGCAGCGCCCGGACCGGATTGTCAAGACTCCCGCGGTGTCGACCGTCTCGGCGTCCCCCCGCGGCGACCCACGCCCTCCACCCCGCTTCACCGACACCACCCCGACCCGGCCCCGGAACCGGCACGGTTTTTGCGGAGGCGCAGCGTTGCCGCCGCACCAACGGGCGCCGAGATGCAAAAACCGTGCCGGTTCCGGGGCCGGGGAAGCGATATCCTGCACGGTACGGGGAGTCTAGTCGCCGCGGGCGGGGCGCCGAAGAAATATCTTGCTACCAATACTCCCGCCTGTTACAATTCGACACAGGCAGTGGCCGCTTCCGTTTCGCACTCCCGCTCGAAGGAGGGGTAGTTGAAAATCCTCATCGTCGACGATCACCAGCCGACCCTGGCCCTGTTGTCGGCCATCGTCAAGAAGGGTGACTACGAGCCCCTGACCACGGAACGGGCCAAAGAGGCCCTCAAACTGCTCAACGAGAAACAGATCGGCGTGGTGTTCACCGACCTGGTGATGCCCCAGATGGGCGGACTGGAGTTCCTCAAGCGGGCCAAGGCCGTCGAACCGGACCTGCCGATAATCGTAATGACGGGTCAGGGTACCATTGAGAGCGCCGTCGAGGCCATGCGTCACGGCGCCGAGGACTACCTGACCAAACCCATCGCCCGCAGCGAGGTGCTGCTGCAGATCGAGCGCGCCCTGGAAAAACGCCGCCTGGTGACCGAGAACCGGGAGCTGCGCGGCGAGCTGGCCGAGCGCTACTCCTACGACAAGCTGATCGGCAAC
Organism: Candidatus Coatesbacteria bacterium; assembly: GCA_014728225.1. Lineage (NCBI taxonomy): Bacteria > Candidatus Coatesiibacteriota > Candidatus Coatesiibacteriota bacterium. The sequence goes on from WJLX01000174.1 coordinate 19,215, forward strand.
TCGCGCCAGATGAAAGAGGTCTACTCGATCATCGCCAAGGTGGCCCCCTCCGACGTCACGGTGATGATCAGCGGTGAGAACGGCACGGGCAAGGACCTGGTGGCCCGGGCGCTGCATTACAACTCCCGCCGCTCTGCGGGACCCTTCGTCAAGATCGACTGCACCGCCCTGCCCGAGGGGCTGTTGGAGAGCGAGCTCTTCGGTTACAAGAGAGGCGCCTTCACCGGAGCCGACCGCGACAAGCCGGGCCGGGTCGAAAACGCCGAAAACGGCACCTTGTTTCTCGACGAGATCAGCGATCTGACGATGCCCCTGCAGGCCAAGGTGCTGCGCCTGATCCAGGAGCACCGCTTCGAGCGTCTGGGCGAGAACAAGACCCGCAGCGTCGACGTGCGCATCCTGGCGGCCACCAACCGTGACCTGGAGAAGGAGATCGAGCGCGGCGCCTTCCGCCGGGACCTCTTCTACCGCCTCAACGTCGTGCCCATCGAGCTGCCACCGCTGCGGGAACGCGAGGGCGACGTGCTGCTGCTGGCCACCAGGCTGCTCGAGCGGACCTGCGAACGTTACGAGCGGCGCAGCGGCGGTTTCGAGCCCGAGGCCGTCGACGCCCTGATGCGCTACCGCTGGCCGGGCAACGTCCGCGAGCTGGAAAACCTGATCGAACGCCTGGTCGTCCTCGCCGACGGCCAGACCGTCCGCGTCGGGCTGGACGACCTGCCCGACGATGTCGTCGCCGCCGAGGACAGCTTCCTCAGCCAGGCCGCGGCCCGCGACCTCTCCCTGGAGGAGCTGGAGAAGGAATATATCAAGGTCGTGCTGACCAAGACCGGCGGCCACAAAGCCAAGGCCGCCGAGCTGCTGGGCATCAACCGCAAGACCCTGCTGGAAAAGCGCAAGCGCTACGGCCTGGATTGAAGTTTTCCGCTGACGACAGGCTTCATCGTGCAACGACTCGACCAACACGGGTGGCTATCGTGCGTAGAACTGGACTGATACTGCTGACGATCCTGCTGCTGGCCACGGCCTGCTCCACCAGCCTCGAGGGCTCGGGCAGCGGCAAGGGTCTCGAATGGGCCCGGGAAAAGGCCGAGCCCCTGGCCGCCCTCTGGGACCCCGACTACGAGGAGGCCGGCCTCGTCGGCCTGTGGGTCGACGGCCGGGGCGAGTTGGGCGAGGAGGCCGACAACCCCGCCTGGGCCCTGGCCTACACCGCCCCGACTAAACAGGAACCCGTCGTGGTCGTCGTCGACTATGACGGCCTGGCGGGCCTGGTGCCCACCGACGAGTTCGAGCTCGAGTTCGAGCAACCCCTCGACCGCTACGACGACGAGGACGTCCGCAGTTGGACGGCCGCCGCCGGCGAGGCGATGGAGGAGCACCCCGCCCCGCTGGAGGCCTACGACCGACTTCTCGGCGTCAGCTACGACGGCTACCTCTTCCAGAGCGATCTGGCCGCCGTGGGTTTCTTCGAAGAAGCCGACCAGCAGACCGAGTTCGACCCCGAGAGCTTCGACCTCTTCAGCCTGATGGAGGGCGCCTACGCCTTCGTCCTCGTCGACTGCGGCAGCGGCAGCGTCCTGCTCAAGAGCTGGGAGATCATGCCCCGCGGCTCAATGAACTGCCTTAACCGGCTAAACTGAGGCAAACCAACGTACTACCACGGGGGGAAACGACCGATGAAACGCCCGCTTTACCTACTGCTGATCGCCTTGATCCTGCCGGCCGGCTTCGGCTGCGACGGCGGCACCGGCGCCGATGACGACGGCGGCGGCGGCGATGGAGACAAAACCCTCTCCTGGGCCCTGGCCAAGACCGATCCCCTGGCCGACGCCTGGGACGCCGCCAACAAGCTCGTCGGCCTCGTCGGCCTGTGGGTCGACGAGAACGGCGCCCTCGACGAGCAACCCGACAACCCCGCCTGGGCCGCCCTCTACACCAACCAGGCCGCCGACGCCGGCTACGGCGTCCTCGTCCACTACGACGGCGCCACCGAAAGCGATATCGAAGAGGGCCCGCCGGACCTGACCGTCGAGATCGAACCGCCCGCCGACGACAAGGTCGACGACCTGATCGACGCCGCCGTCGAGGCGCTGGAGAGCCACCCCGAGCCGCTGGAAGCCTACGATTACGCCTTCTGGGTCGGTTACGACGACCAGCTCACCCAGGGCGTCGTCGCCATGGTCAGCTTCTACGCCGAGACCGACCAGGACACCCAGTACGACGAGGATTACTTCGACCTGCCCGAGCCCTACGCCTACGTCATCCTCGACCTGGAGACCGAGCTGATCCTCTGGAGATCCTGGCTGTTCTAGCGCGAAAACGCAGCGCCAACACCCCCGGTTCCTGCACCGGGGGTGTTGGCTGTTTCACGGTGGATGCGAAGTGAACGGGGGAACGTCATTGCAGACTATATTAATCAGCAATATGATTTGTTATTGTCCGTGCGCAAGTGCTATGCTAATGGTTGAGACGGCAACCCGACCCCCGCTTCCCTCCTCTCCGCCGGAGCCATGCGCCAGCTGCTGATCACCAGCGACTATCCGCCCAACAACCCCGGTGGGATGACCAACTACTACCGCGGTCTGGTCGGGCACCTGCCCGGCAGTGTCAACGTGCTGACCGTCCAGACCCCCGGCGGGCCGGAATACGACGGCGCCAGCCTGGTGCCCACCCTGCGCCTGCGACCCTCGACGGGCTGGCTCGACCGCCTCGGCGGCCACCGCCGTTGGTATCACGCCGCCCGCCGCCTGATCGAGCGCCGCGGCATCGAGCTGGTCCATTGCGGTAACGCCAGCCCCTACCGCTGGGTCGTTCAGCGGCTGTGGCGCAAGACCGCAACCCCCTTCGTCATCTACTTCCACGGCAACGACGTGGCCCGGGCCGGCCGGCGCCTGGCCGGCTCCCCCTTCCACAGCCGAAGCTGGCGCCGCATCGCCGACGCCTGCAGCGCCTTCGTCGCCAACAGCGCCTACACCGCCCGCCTGGCCCGCAAACTGCTGCCCATCAGCGCCGACGACGTCATCGTTTGCCACCCCGGCGTCGATGACGCCTTCCTCGGACTGCGATACACCGCCGTCCTCGATCACACCGGTCCGCCGCGGCTGCTCGGCCTGGGACGACTGTTGCCGCGCAAGGGCTTCGACACCGTCATCCGCGCTCTGGCCCTGCTAAAACGCCGCGGTCTCGAAGTCCACTATCGATTGGCCGGAGGCGGCGATCAGACCCCCTACCGTCGGCTGGCCGCCCAACACGGCGTCGCCGAGCAGGTCGAGTTCCTCGGCTTCGTCGACGACGATTTCATCCCCGACCTGCTACGCTGGGCCGACGCCTTCAGCATGGTCTCCCGTCTCGAAGACCACGGCACCGACGTCGAAGGCTTCGGCATCGTCTATCTCGAGGCCGGCGCCCTCGGCCGCCCCGTCGTCGCCGGACGCTCCGGCGGGGTCGAGGACGCCGTACTCGACGGCCGCACCGGTCTCCTCGTCGACGACCCCGGCTCCCCCGCCGCTGTGGCCGACGCCCTCGAACAACTGCTCCGCCATCCCAACCTGGCCCGCCGCCTCGGCCACAACGGCTACGAACGCGTCAACGGCGAATTCAACTGGGACCGCCTGGCCGGACGCCTCTACGACAACCTGCGACGCCGATTGGAAAACCGGCGGGCCGAAGCCGGTTAACAATGCCGTCCCGTTAACGCCGACCCGACCGCCAGCCGGTCGGGTCTTCCGTTGCGCACACCCGGGCGATCCTGGAAAAACCCACAGTAATCCGGCTCGCGCTGCAGCCGGACACGCCGGAACCGGCACGGTTTTTGCGGAGGCCGACCGTTATCCTCGTTCGTAACGGTCGCCGAGATGCAAAAACCGTGCCGGTTCCGGCGGTCGGGGATACCGGGGGGCGCATGGTGGTGGGCTGTTTTTCCAGGATCGCCCGGGGGAAACGGTTTAGCCGGTGAGCAGCGGCTGCCCGGTGCGCTGAAAATACTTCTCCAGGGTCAGGAAGGCCGCGGCCTCTTCGCGGGCCGGGTCGTCGAAGCGGGCCACATGCTCGTGGGCGCGCTCGATAATCGACTCCGCCGCCGCCGGATCGTCGAGGTAGCGACGGAGCTGGTCCTCCAGATCGGCGTAGTCGGGGCGCAGGGCGACGTAGTGCACGTCGGGTTCCAGCAGCCCCTCCATGAACCAGGTCTCGCAGCTCGGCGGCGGCATCACCGCCAGGGAGTTCGACGACATCACCCACTTGAGGTTGCTGGCCACGTCGTTGCCCTCGAGGCAGAGGATGAACTTGAAGTCCAGGTGGCGGTGGATCGACAACCGGGGTTTGAAGCGCCGCGGGGCGCCCCGGCGGCGGTTGACCTGGCCCACGTCGCACAGTGGGTGATCGTGGTAGCGCTCCAGGAAGCGGATCCGGTTCGGTTGGGTGACGGTGGAGCGTCCGACGAGGAGATCCCGTTTCTCGCGCCAGGGCAGCCGGTCGCGGACGAAGTGGAAGTGGCGGATCCAGTTCAGCTTGAACAGTACGGCGTTACTGTTGTCTTCACCGAGGGGCCGGCTCTTGACCAGGGAGGGCGCCGGCGGCGTCCGGGTCAGGTCGCCGAAAACAAACCGGACCCTGAGGTCCGGCGGGAAGTAACGCAGAAAACGGTAGGCGTCGAAGAAGTAGGTTTTGGGCCTGATGCCGTAGCGGAACTCGTCCAAGGGGACGGCGCGCTCATCCAGGCCGACGGTTCCGGCGAGCTTGTTGTAGTAGTCCACCCGCTGGAGCAGCGCGGCGTCGGCGAGACCGCGAGCCGTGGTCAACCTGGCCGCCAGCCGCCGCCGGAAGGGCCCCCGGGGCAGGAGTTGCCGCAGGTAGTTGCGGGCGTAGTAGGTGAACTTGGAGGTCATCGGCACACCGCTGACGACGCTCTGGGGCGTGGGTGCTCCACGCGGCGAGCTAGACGTCCAGGTTGGCGACCTCGAGGGCGTGGGAGCGGATGAAGTCGCGACGCGGCTCGACTTTCTCGCCCATCAAGACGCTGAAGATCTCCTCGGCGCTCATGGCGTCGTCGACGCTGACGCGCAGCAGGGTCCGCGAGGCTGGATCCATCGTGGTCTCCCAGAGCTGGTCCGGGTTCATTTCGCCCAGACCCTTGTAGCGCTGGATGGAGACCTCCTTGAGCCCGGCCGAACGCAGCGCCTCGAGCAGGGCGATCGGGCGCTCGAGGTTGCGCACCGTGTCTTTGCCGAGGGTCAGCACCACATCGGGGCGCTCGGTGTTGTAGAGGTCCAGGCCTAATTCGGCCAGCCTGGGCGCCAGCTCGATCATCTCCAGGGCCTCGCCCAGCTCCTCGGGTTCGCGGCGGGCCCCTCCGCCCGACTTCTCGCCGAGCAGGTCGGCCAGCTCCTCGTCGGCCTCGGCCTTCTCCTCGAGCTCGCCCAGCTCCTCCTCGGTGTAGGCGTAGCTGACCTCGCCGGTCTCGGGGTCGCGCAGGTAGTAGGTGGGCAGGCGGCCGTCGCGCACCTGATGCAGGAAGTCGTCGACGTCGAGGCCGCGGCGCTCCAGCCGATGGTAGCAGGTCTCGACGCGCCGCAACAGCTTGACCAGTTCCAGCAGCTCTTTCTCGCCGAGCTCGCGCCCCGACATCAGCGCACTGGAACCCCGGCAGCCCATCTTGAGCAGCAGGTTGTCCATCTGGGCCTCGCTTTCCAGATAGAACTCGTCCCGGCCGCGCTTGACCCGGTAGAGCGGCGGCTGGGCGATGTACACGTAGCCCTGGACCAGCAGCTCCTTGAGCTGACGATAGAAGAAGGTCAGCAGCAGGGTGCGGATATGACTGCCGTCGATGTCGGCGTCGGTCATGATGATGATCTTGTGGTAGCGTAGCTTGTCGATGCTGAATTCGTCGGCGATACCCGTCCCCAGGGCCGTGATCATGGTGACGATCTCGGCGTTGGAGAGGATCTTGTCCAGGCGGGCCTTCTCGACGTTGAGGATCTTGCCGCGCAGGGGCAGGATGGCCTGGGTGCGCCGGTCGCGGCCCTGCTTGGCCGAACCGCCGGCGGAATCGCCCTCGACCAGGAACAGCTCGCAGTTGGCCGGATCGCGTTCCGCACAGTCGGCCAGCTTGCCCGGCAGAGCCCCGGCGATGTCCAGGGCGCTCTTGCGTCGGGCCAGGTTGCGGGCCTTGCGCGCCGCCAGCCGGGCCCGCCCGGCCTCCAGCGCCTTGTTGACGATCGTCTTGGCCACCTGGGGATGCTCCTCGAAATAGACGGCCAGGGCGTCGCCCATGATGTGCTCGGTCAGGCCGCGGACCTCGGAGTTGCCGAGCTTGGTCTTGGTCTGGCCCTCGAACTGAGGGTTGCCCAGCTTGACACTGACCACGGCGGCCAGGCCCTCGCGGATGTCCTCGCCCTGCAGGGTCGAGTCATCCTTTTTCAGCAGCCCGTGATTGCGGGCGTAATCGTTGGTCACCCGGGTCAGCGCCGTGCGGAAGCCGGTCAGGTGGGTCCCGCCTTCCTCAGTATTAATGTTATTGGCGAAGCTGAAGATGTTGGTCGAGTAACCGTCGTTGTGCTGCATGGAGATCTCGACGGCGAAGGCGCCGATATCGGAGTCCTCGACCTTGTCGCAGGTCCCCTCGATGAAGATCGGCTTGGGATACAGCACGCTGTGCCCGGCCTGGAGGTGCTTGACGAACTCGACGATCCCGCCGTCGTAGCGATACTCCTTGCGTCTGCCGTCGCGCTCGTCCTCCAGCACGATCAACAATCCGCTGTTGAGGAAGGCCAGCTCGCGCAGGCGCTTGGAAAGTACCTCGAAGACGAACTCGGTCTCCCTGAAGACCTGGTAGTCGGGCAGGAAGGTCGTCTTGGTGCCCGTCTTCTTGGTCTTGCCGATGACCTTGACCGGCCCCTCGGGCAGGCCGCGGACGTAGCGCTGATGGTGGATGCGGCCCTCAGTGCGGCTCTCGACCATGCACCAGGCCGACAAAGCGTTGACCACGCTGACGCCGACGCCGTGGAGACCGCCGGAAACCTTGTAGGTCTTGCCATCGAACTTGCCCCCGGCGTGGAGCACCGTCATCACGACCTCCATCGCCGAGCGCTTCTCGCCCTTGTGCAGCCCGACGGGAATCCCGCGGCCGTTGTCCAGCACCGTGACCGAGTTGTCGGGATGGATGGTGATCTCGATGCGGTCGCAGTAACCGGCCATCGCCTCGTCGACGGAGTTGTCGACGACCTCGAAAACCAGATGGTGCAGACCGCGTTCGTCGGTGGAGCCGATATACATCGCCGGCCGCTTGCGAACCGCCTCCAGCCCTTTGAGGACCTGGATGTTGTCTGCGGTGTAGTCGTTGTTCGGCTTGTCGGTCATCTTTTATGGCGCTTTCTGTAACCGGATTTCGCCGATCCGGCGCTCCGGATTCTCATCTCTTGTTGTTCCTCGTTCTCGTCAGTGACAGCAGCGTTGAGAATTCAACTAGCCGAACGGCCGAGCATCGTCAAGCAACCCTCGGCTTCGCCCCGCTGATCGGCCTCCAGCCCCGCCGCCGCAAACTCAAAAGGTTAGGCTGAGCTCCAGCCCCGTGCGCCAGCCGCCGTCGACCTCCGGATACAGCACGGGCTCCACCTCGAGGGAAACACCGTTCTCCCGTGCTTCACCACCCGTCCCCGACGAGCCGACCAGGTCCTCGCCGACCTCGAAATCCCACAGGTGGGCGTCGACGTAGGCATCGATCATCGAGTAGACCACCACGAACACCGACAACCATAGATAGGTCTCGTAGCGTACCCGGTAGTCCTCGTATTGCGCGTAGTGGGCCTCGCGCTCGGCGCGCAGTTCACCCAGCTCCGGGCTGCTGAAATCGTCGGGCAGATCGATCTCCCGGCCCTCGGCCAACTCGTCGGACGCCAGCCCGGCGTAGTAGACCAGCCCGCCCAGAGTGAACAACTCACAGCCCATCATCACCGCGCCCTTGAGCCAGCGCTCGTTGTAGAACTGACCCAACCCGGCCAGCACACCGGAACGCCAGAGCGCGCCGACGGGGTCCGGACTCCAGGGCTCGACGGCTACTTCCTCGGCCGATCCCGTCACCTCGTCGGCCGCTTCGGCTGCGCCCTCCGTCGACTCCGCCACCTCACCGCCGTCGCTTTGCTCCTGACCGTCGACCGCCGCCGGAACGACCGTTTCGCCCGCTCCGGCAGGCCCCGGTTCCTGCGCCCGCGCTCCCACAACGACGAAGGCGACATGGAAAACCAGCAACACGACGACCCGGCTGTGACTAAGACACTCGATGGCTGCTCCCCTGAGCCGGTTTTCAGCAGCCGGACGGACGCGCCGCAGACCGCCGAAAACGAGCGGACACTCGAGACCCCGCGCCGCCGGAACCGGCACGGTTTTTGCGGAGGCGGACCGTTGCCGACCCCTCCAACGGTTGCCGAGATGCAAAAACCGTGCCGGTTCCGGCGGCGCTCCAGGCGTCGTTAACGCCGAAGCCGCATTTTTCGGCGGTCTGCGGCGCGACGGGTATCGAGGTCCCGTGGCGTCTCCGGCGGGCTTGTTGACCCCGCGCTGTTTAACGGCTGTGCCGTACTCGGCCGATCACTCGAGGGCCGCCCTAACAAACCCGGACCAGCCTGACGGCGGTCCGACCGAAGGGATATCATTGTACCCCGTGAAGTGGGAGAAAGTCAAGCTGGACAAGCATCTAGGGCTACTTCGAGAGGGTGGGTGAGACCCTTGGTCGGGGGGTCGGCGGCGATGGATTGACCCGACCGGCGGCGGCGGTTATAATCCACCCGTCTAGGCGGGGAAATACCAGCCCACGGCGGCCTCTGGCCGCCCAAAAGGTAGAGCGGATACGACCCATGAGCCCCCAACACGCCAAGCCCGGCTTCTTCGACCGCGTCGGCACCTTCTTCAAGAACCTGTTCCGTAAGAGTCCGCCGCGGCGCGATCTGGACGGCAAGCCGCTGCCGCAGGCTCGGCGGGCCTTCAGCTGGCACACGGCCATCATCGTCATGGTGGTGACGGTCTTCTTCCTCGGCGGCATCGGTCTGGGGCTGCTGTTCGCCTTCTCCGACGATCTGCCCAAGATTTCCGGGCTGTGGGAGTTCGACAGCTACCTGCCGACGGAGGTCTACGACGCCGACGACCAACTGATCGCCAGCTTCCTGGTCGAGCGCCGCTACGTCGTGCCGATGTCGCGGATGCCCCAGAACCTGGTCAACGCCACCCTGGCCGTCGAGGACCAGCGGTTCTACGATCACTGGGGGGTCAACCTCTACCGCACCCTGGAGGCGGCGATGGTCGATATCATCGCCGGAGCCAAGATCCAGGGCGCCTCGACGATCACCCAGCAGTTGGCCCGCAATTACTTCCTGACGATGGAGAAGACCTACGTGCGCAAGATCCGGGAGGCCATCCTGGCCGTCCAGATCGAGAAGCGCTACTCCAAGGAAGAGATCCTCTACTTCTACCTCAACCAGATCTATTACGGACACGGTTGCTACGGTGTGGAGGCGGCGGCGCGAACCTTCTTCAACAAGCACGTCGAGGAACTGACCCTGCCCGAGGCGGCGCTGTTGGCCGGACTGCCCAAGAACCCGGGCGGTTTCTCACCCTACCTCAACCCGGACCGCGCCAAGCGCCGACGCAACACCATCCTCTGGCTGATGGCCGAGGTGGGTCACATCACCGAAGAGGAACGGGCCTGGGCCGCCGCTCAGCCCTTGGAGCTGGCCCAACGCCGACGCACCGAGCAGAAGGCGCCCTATTTCATCGAGTACATCCGCAGCGAGCTGGAGAAGGAGTTCGGTTCCAACGCCGTCTATCAGGCGGGGATGAAGGTCTACACCACCCTGGATTCGCGGATGCAGGAGCTGGCCGAGAAGCACGTCGCCGCCGGGCTGGAGCGGGTCCAGCAGCGCTGGAACTACCAGCCGATGCGCTACGACGACGGCCTGGAGATCGCCGAGCTCGAGCTGGGGCAGATCCGTGAGGGCCGCGTCCTCGAGCGTGACGACGAGTACGCCTACATCGACATCGGCGGCGGCATCACCGGGCGGATCGATATCACGCCGCTGTACTGGCACTGGGACAACCCGCCGGAGATCGAGCTTCAGACGGGCTCGACGGTGCCGGTCAAGGTGACCAGCCTGGCGCGCTCGGCGGGTCGGGTGGACCTCTCCCTGGAGAAACCGCCCTACCCCCAGGCGGCCCTGGTGAGCATCGATCCGCGCACCGGCTTTATCCAGGCCATGGTCGGCGGCTCGGACTACGACGAGAGCCAGTTCAACCGGGCGGTCTACGCCCGCCGCCAGCCGGGCTCGGCTTTCAAGGTCTTCGTCTACACCGCGGCGATCGATTCGGGGTATTCAGCGGCCGATGTGATGCTGGATAAACCTTTCGTCATCAACGCCGACGGTGTCGTCTGGGCGCCGCACAACTACTCGCTGGGCTACTCGGGCAAGCCGATGACCTTCCGCCAGGCGATGGCGATGTCGATCAACCTGGTGGCGGCGCGGCTGATCCTGCAGATCGGCGTCGAGCCGGTGCGGGCCTACGCCAAACGGATGGGGATCGAATCGCCCATCGCCCACACCTACTCGATCGCCCTGGGCTCCTCCGAGGTCACCCCCCTGGAGATGGCCTCGGCCTTCGGCACCATCGCCACCCTGGGAGTCCATGTCGAGCCTACGGCGATCCGCTATATTCTGGACCGCGACGGCAACAAGATCAAGGAGGTCGTCCCCCGGGCCGAGGTGGCCCTGCGCAAGGAGACGGCGGCGATCATCCGCTCGATGATGCACGGCGTCACCACCCAGGGCACCGCCGGGCGCGCGGCCCGCACACTGGGCCGGGACTGCGCCGGCAAGACCGGCACCACCAACAACGCCGAGGACTGCTGGTTCATCGGTTACGTGCCCCAGCTTTCCACGGCGGTCTGGGTGGGGTTCGACGACCACCGCACCCTGGGCTACAATGCCACGGGCGAGTCCCACGCCGTCCCGCTGTGGAGCGATTACATGGCCGACGTCCTCGAGGAGTACGAGGTTCAGGACTTCACCCTGCCCGAGGGCCTGGCCCTGGAGCGTCACACCGTCTGTGGCGAAACGGGGCTGCTGGCCCGGCCCGAGTGCCCGCACAAGGTGGGCGAGGACTTCATCGCCGGCACGGCGCCGACCCAGTTCTGCGATCTCCACGGCGCCGGGGCCACGGACTGGATGAGCGAGGACGCCGCCCGCCTGCAAGGTGACGATCCGGTACGCTACGTCTATCCGGAGGAAGAGGATTAACCACCGGGAGAACCGATGAAAGCGCGGTCTGCGCTGCTGCTGCTGCTGTCAGTCTTAGCGGTCCCGGCCCTCGCCGGCGCCGTCGTCGAGGACGTGGCCTACGATCCCGCCGCCCGGGCCCTGACGATCTCCGTCACCGCCGACGAGGCTCCGGCCTGGAACGACTTCGAACTCAGCGGCCCTTCCCGGGTGGTGCTGGACGTTTCGGCCGACTCCAGCTTCCCCGGCAACGCCTTCAGCGCCCCGGTGGGCGACGGACTGGTGGAGCGTATCCGCGCCGCCCGTCATCAGCCCGATCCCCCGGTGACCCGGATCGTCGTCGACCTGGCCGCCGGAACCACGGGCTACGCCGTCAGCCTGGAGGGCGACGCTCCCAACTACACCGTTCGACTGAGCCTCTACCCCCCCGACGAGGTTCGTCTGGCCGAAGAGGAAGCCGCCGGCATCGAGGCTGCCCACTCGGGAGAGCTGACCGTCGGCGAGGGCGACGCCGAGGCCCCCCCGGGACATCAGACGCAGAAGCTGGTAATCGCCGTCAGCCCGACGGCGGTGCGCGAAGCGCCTTCGGCGGCCGCCCGCCGGGTCTCCGAGGCCCTGGCCGGCGAAGGGGTCCGTCAGACCGCCGAACTGGGCGACTGGCGGTTGGTGATCCTGACCGAGCAGGACGACCTGGCCGGCTGGGTCCGGGAGGACGACCTGGCCCCGGCGGGCAGCGTCGAACGCGACGAAGGCGGCGTACGCGCCGTCCCCAACCCGCGCACCCCGCCCGCGGGCACACCGCAGACCCCGCAAGGCGGCAGGGCTCCCCTGCGCAACGAGGCTCGTGAGGGCGCCGCGATCATCGCCCACCTGGGCCCGGGAACCGACTTCAACGCCTGGCGCCGCCGCGACGACTGGTACTTCATCGTCCTCGGGGACGGCCGCGCCGGTTGGATCCACCGGCGCTACGCCTCCCTGGGCGGCGCCGAGGAAGGCCCCACCTCCCCCTGGCGCCAGGCGATCGTCTCGACCGCCGAGGGCTACCTGGGAACGCCCTACGTCTGGGGCGGCACCACGGCCACGGGCTTCGACTGCTCCGGCCTGGTCTGGCGCGTCTTCAAACAGAACGGCATCGAAGTCCCCCGCACCGCCGGACCCCAGTACCGCGAGGGTCGCAAGCTCGACCGCGACGAGCTGCTGCCGGGTGACCTGATCTTCTTCCACACCTACTCCTCCGGCCCCAACCACGTCGGCATCTACGCCGGTGACGGCCGCTTCATCCAGGCCGAGAGCTCCCCCGCCGGAGTGCGCTACTCCGAGTTGGACGGCGATTATTGGCGCGATCACATCTACGGCTACACCCGTTGGACCCCGGTGGAGCAGTAGCCGCCTCCTCCAGCCCCCCACCAACGCCCATGCTGCTGGAAAACCCACTCAAGCGCCTCGACAGACGAAAAGTGGGCGGCTTTTTCGCCCTGCTGGTCTTCTGCGCCCTGGTGGTCGGCGGCATCGTCTACCTCAGCTATTATCAAAACAGCCTGTTCCTGTCGCTGGTCTTCGTGCTCGGTCTCGGCGGCATGATGATGTTCCTGGCCATCTCCGGACTGGAGAACTTCCGCCAGATCTGGGGTTTCGTCGCCGTGGCCATGATCCCCCTGGCCCTGACCGGTGATGTAGAGCTCGGCCCCTTCAAGGCCTCCTTCGGCATCCTGGTTTACATGATCAACACCCTGATCATCGTGGCCGATAAGCTCTCCGGTTACACACGAGCCAACGAAAAACGCTCCGTTTTCAGCAAGCCCCTGCGGCTGCTGCTGATCCTGACCGTCATCTCGACCCTGCTCTCCGCTTTCCGCCTTTACGGAATCATCGACCTGGCCTATTTCCTGCTGGCGTCCAGCACCTTCGTCTTCCTCCGCCGTTACTTCAACACCAAAGAGCAACAGCTCAAACTGATCAAGCTGTTCGCCTTCGTCAGCATCTACATTCTGCTGATCGCCACCGCCGAGCACCTCAAACAGGGTAACTACAACGCCTTGCTCACGGGGTTCAAGCCCTACGAGGGACTGGGCGACGAGCGCTTCCGTGTCAACGGCATTTTCCACAACGCCAACTCCTACGGCTTCTTCGCCGGGGCCGTCTCCCTGTTCTTCGGAGGGTTGAGCCTCTACTTTCATAAGCGTCGCCAACGCCTCTGGACCTATATCAGCGCGGGGATCTTCGTCTGGGGCGCCGCCACCCTATGGTTCTGCCAGTCCCGCGGCGCCTTCATCGCCTACCTGGCCGCCCTGCTGTTCCTGGTGCTGGCCGCCCCACCGCCGAAAAAACGCTTCGGGGTCTGGGTCGTCGTCATCCCGCTGATGGTGGGCGTCATCGCCTGGCTGTTCGTCTTCTCGGACACCGGCAGCCGCCTGACCAACCTCTCAGCCCTGACCACGCGCAGCATCCAAATCGCCACCGCCGAGGACGTCAAGGAGCAGATGAACCTGATCGCCACCCTGGCGAGACCCATCCTGTGGATCATCGGCTTCAAGCTCTGGCAGGCCAGCCCCCTGTTGGGCATCGGCCACTCCAACACCATCCACTACATCGGTCCCTACCTGCCGCCAATGCTGCGGCCGATTCAGGGCATCCTCTTCCACTTCCACTCCATTTATTTAAACATCCTCTACGAGGGCGGTTTACTCAGTTTCGGCGCCTTCCTGTGGTTTCTCGGCAAGTTGATCAGCCATGTCTTCGGTGGCCTGCGCCACCGGGGGTATTTCACCGGCTATGCCTCCCTGGCCCTGGGCGCCGTCTGGGTCCACCTCTTCGCCCACGGGCTGGTCGACACCACCTTCGCCATGGGGCGACACTACGCCGAAGCCGGCATCTTCTTCCTCTTTCTGGCCTTTCAGGCCTTTATCGCCGACAGGGTTAAACGCCGCCGGCACATCGCCAAGCTGCGCCGGGAACGAGCGAGCTACTAGGCAACGTCCGAGCCCCCGCGCTCCGGAAAAACGGCCTCTTCGACGGAGCCGTTCGTCAGCCGACGGCGCCGGAACCGGCACGGTTTTTGCATGTCAGCCACCGTTAGAGCTCTTGTAACGGTCGGCTTCCGCAAAAACCGTGCCGGTTCCGGCGCAGCGGTAACCATCGGCGGGCCGTCTTGCCGGGGTTTTTTCCGGGGCGCGGGGACCGTTGGTGACGTTGGGCGCCGGAGATAGAGATAGCGGGGTCGCCCGGACCGGGCGCCCCCGCTTCATTTGTGAGGGAGTGCTAGGTAGTAATCTCGTGGCGCCAGCCGAAGGGATCCTCCTCGGAGGCGGTCTGGATCCCGGTTAGTTTGTCGTAGAGCTGTTGCCAGCGTTTATCGAAGGGGAACTCCCAGCGTTTGTCCTCGCCGACGATCTCCTTGACCCAGGTGATGACGGCGGCGGTGCCGCAGCAGGCGGCGGCGTCGATCTCGTCGAGTTCGTTCAGGGTGATCTTCCGGTTTTCCGTGGGCCAGTCGAACAGCTCGGCGGCGATGGTCATGATCGAGCGACGGGTGATCGAGGGCAGGATGCTGTGGCTCTCCGGGGTGATCAGGGTTTCGCCCTTGAGGGCCAGGAAGTTGGCCGCTCCGATCTCCTCGATGTACTTCTTTTCGGCGGGATCGAGGTAGAGGGCCTCGGCGTAGCCGGCGGACTTGGCCTCTTTGCCGCCGATGAAGCTGGCGGCGTAGTTGCCGCCGGCCTTGACGTGGCCGGTGCCCTTGGGGGCGGCGCGATCGTAGGCTGAGGTCCTGAAGCTTTTACCTTGGTCGGGGCCGAAGCCGCCCTTGAAGTAAGGTCCCACCGGGGTGACGAAGATACGGAAGATGTAGCTGGAGGCGGGTTTGACGCCGACGTTGTCGTCGACGCCCAGCCAGAAGGGCCGCACGTAGAGGGCGGCGCCGGAGCCGTAGGGCGGAACGTAGGGCAGGTTGCCCCGGGTGACCTCCTCGACGCCGTGGATGAAGAGTTCTTCGGGCAGCGGGGCGCCCTTGAGGTAGCGGGCGCCGTCGTTTAGCCGCCGGGCGTTCTCCCCGGGGCGGAAGGCGTAGACCTTGCCGTCGGCACCGGTCTGGACCTTCATCCCCTCGAAGAGCTGTTGACCGTAATGCAGACACTGGCTGCCCTCGGGCAGGCACATCTGGTTGTTCTCGACCAGGCCCCGGGAGCGCCAGACACCGTGCTCGTAGACGGCCTCGAAGCGGTAGGGACAGCGGATGTAGTCGAAACCGAGGTGGGGGAAGTCGAGGGCGACTTTGCGGTTATCGTCGTTGAAGAAATAGCGCGGCGTTTCCATCAGCAACTCCTTATAGGTAAACCCGGTACCGTATCGCTCTCAAATGCCTCACAGCTGGAAAATGATAACGCAAACTTTGGCGGGCGGCAACCCCGGCGCCGCTCTTTTTATCCCTGCGGCCCGACCGGATCGGACTGGTCTCGAACCGGCCTATCTGTTACAATACTGTAGCCTTTTCAGGGGTGACCACGGTCACAGCACTGCCCAACCAACCCGGCCGACGCCGATGAAGCAGACAGCAGACAGGGCGGGCGGTCCGTCGGGGTGCGGCCTGGCCGTCGTGGTGGGCCTGCTCGGCGCGGCGGCCGTTGTCGCCATCGTCGTCCTCCAGCACAACGCCCTCGTCGGCGAGATGGTCCGCGAAAGCTTCGCCGCCACCCTGGATCGGGCCCGATACGCCGAGCCGCTGGACAACCCGGTGTTGCGCCTGGCTGTGCTGCGGCTGGACACCGAGCGTCCCGAAGCCGAACTGACCGCGATCGCCGAGGCGCTTGACCGCACGATTGAGGACGGTCTGGTCGAGCATCGTGAAGCCATCGTCCTGTTACGGTTGTTGACGCCGACCCCCGCACCGCCGTCGGCCGGGAACCGATAAACGCCGTCGCGGCGCTCTCACCCCGGCGTCGCAAAAGGACTTGACATTTACTTGATAGCTGAGTAACATCAAACCACTTAATGGTTATGCTGGGTCTGTCTTCCCGGTAAACCACTAAAGCGGGGGACCTGGATCGATGGGTCCGATGTCGGCCGGCAAGCAGCTGATCAACGGTCGCGGGACCACCAGTCGTCCTCTACGAGAATCTCCGGGTGCCTGTGTTGTCAGCACCCTTCACACCCAACCCAACCTTGATAACCCGTAACTCGCACACAAAACCGGAGGTGGTGTTAAGAATGCGGAAATCGACCCTACGGTTGATGGTTCTCGCCTTCGCGTCTCTCCTCCTCGCCATCGTCCCCTTCATCACTAGCTGCGGCTATTCCGATGAAGAACTTCAGGAATACGACGATGCCGAAAAGGAATCCCGTGATGCCTCTGCCAACCTCGAAGACGAGCATAGCGAATTCGAGGGCTATGAGCAGAAGATCGCCCGGGCTGAGAGCGAACTTGAGAGCCTGAATAACCAGCTGGACCAGGCGCGCGAGAAGTACAACGATCCTGATCCCGACTGGGATACCGAAAAGCGCGACGAGATCGGTCAGGCCATCAGTGAGGCCGAGGCCAAGATCCAGCAGCTCGAGCGTGACATCGAAGCCATGAAGGAGAAGTACGAAGCCTACAAGGCCGAAGTCAACGCCGAGTAACCACCGAGTTTAGCTTACAACAGATCGCGTACCCTTTGCACAGAAACCAACCTAGCTACCCAAAGTAGGGGAAGGGGGCGGAATAAGATATGAAAAAGCTTTTCCCGATCCTCCTGATTCTCCTCTTCGCCATTCCCGCTTTCGCCCAGGAAGAAGTTGAGCTGTCCGATACCGAGCGCGAACAGATCGAAGGCAAGCTCGAGAACGACCTCAACAAACCTGAGCACGACGGATGGGAACGCGAAGACCTGGTGGAGTACTACCAGAATCAGGCCGAGATGGATAACGAGAAGGCCCAGGACATCAGCGACAAGAACGATGACCTTGGCAACGACATGGGTGAGATCGACGGCCTCATCGCCGACATCAACTCCCTGATCCGTGACGCCAACAACGATCTTCGCCCGCTGCCTGAGCCGACCTACGACAGCTACGTTGTCGTCGAAGGCGACTGCCTGTGGAAGATCGCCGAGTACCACTGGGGCGGCCCCGATTCTTACAAGTGGCCCGCCATCTATGATATCAACACCGACCTGATCAAGGATCCGGACATGATCTACCCGGGCTGGGAACTCAACATCCCCCGCGAAGAGCCCACCATGTAGCTCATGTGTATTTCCAAAAAGGGCCCCACAGGGGCCCTTTTTGGTATGGAGATTTAAAACCCTTCAGGGACAATCGCCCGTTACCTGGAATACCTCCACGACCACCGGGGCCTTTTGTTGGTTTTCCTGGTTCAACCGGCGTTGCCGGCGTGAGTTGGATCCCTGGGATACCCCCCGAGGGGTCTTTTGGTATGGAGATTTCAACAGGGATTATCACCTGA
>WJLX01000175.1 GCA_014728225.1 Candidatus Coatesbacteria bacterium
TCGCAGCAGTCACCGACGGCGAAGACGCCCTCGGCCGAGGTCCGCAGGTACTCGTCGACGGCGATGGCTCCCAGGGGGCCGGCCTTGAGCCCGGAGTCCAGACCGAGTTTGGCGTTGGGGGAGTAGCCGACGGAGATGCCTACGGCGTCGCAGTCGATGGCGTCGCCGCTTTCGAGGATCACCTTGAGCGGTTGGCCTGCGGCGATCTCGGTAACCCTGGCCCCGGTGGCCAGCTTGATTCCCATGTCCTGGAGGATTTCCTCGCCCTCTTGGCAGAACTCGTCGTCGAAGGCCGTGGCCAGGACGTGGGGCAGCATCTCGACGACGGTCACCTCGTGGCCGTCCTTCTGGAGCTGCTCGGCGACCTCGATGCCGATGAACCCGCCGCCGATGATCACCACGCGCTTGCGGTCCTTGACCATCTTATTGACCCGGCGCAGGGCGTCGACGCGCTTGGCGATGTAGAAGACGCCGTCGCGGTCGCGGCCGGGCAGCCAGCCGGGAACCTTGGGCACCGAGCCGGTGGCCAGCACCAGGCGTTGATAGCCCAGCTCTTCGCCCGAGGCCAGCTTGACGGTTTTGTTTTCCAGGTCCAGGGAGAGGGCTTCGTCGACGAGCGGTTCGAAGGGGGGCTGACCCTTGGGTTTGGGGATGTTGCCGTCCACGTCGATATCGTGGAAGGTGTAGGGGATGCCGCAGGGCACCAGGCCCTGCTTCTGGTCCTTGACCAGGGTCACGGTCTTGTCGGGGTAGTAGCTGGCGGCCGTCGAGGCGGTGATCGAGCCGGCGGGTCCCCCGCCGACGACGACGACGTCGAACTGTTTCATTGGTCGACTCTCCCGGTTGATGCTGGCTGTCAGGATACTAAGCGGCTATTCCGAGCAGAATGTTAACTCATTCGAGCGCTGTTCTCAAGTATTACCCGGGTGGGGTGGTATAAGTCGTCCATGCCTGCTGTCTAATAAGCTAATAAACAGATTAAGTTTGTATTCTTTCCGTTTTTATCTCAATAAGGCGGTCTTATTGGCGATATCTGCTCCACTATCGCTTGCCGATCGCGGTGCTGGTTGGGGGAGGCCGCGGGGATAAAGAAAGGGGCCCCGCCGGGGGCCCCTCTGAACGCGAAACAGGTTAGCGGACCAGTTCCTTGAGGTCCTTGCCGGGACGGAAGTTCGGAACCTTCCGGGCCGGGATGTTGATCTTTTCCTGGGTCCGCGGGTTGCGACCGGTGCGGGCCTTGCGCTCGGCGACGTAGAAGGTGCCGAAGCCGACGAGGGTGACGCGCTCGCCGCCCTTCATGGCGTCCTTGATACCTTCGATGGTGGCGCTCAGAGCGTTGGTGGCCTGGCGTTTGGTGAGACCGGTCTGGTTGGCGATACGGTCTACGAGGTCTTGCTTGGTCATAGTATCCCCCTATCTCCTTGTTGGCGCTCGGGGCGCCGGGTGGTTTAGTGGATGGGATCCACTTTCCTCCGTGACTTCCGGAGGCGAAAACTGTTTGTTGGTGGTGGACCGGGGTTTCGCAGGCCCCGTGGTCCGTTGGTGAGGCTTGTCTCCCGGGGCCGACCGGGCATTTGTTAAGCGTAACGCCTTGTATTATAATGGCTTACGCAGAACTTGCCTTTGGTTCTTTCGCTAAAGCCGCTACTGAAGCGGTTCTAACTCGCCCCCTCTCTGTAGATGTACTATATATGGGCGTTCGCGTGAATGTCAAGTAAAAAATGCACTAAAAACGGCTCCAGGGCGGCTTTTGGCCACTTTTTCCCTGTTCGAGGGAGGCACGGCGTGTCTTGAGGCGTTGACTTTCCCGTTGTGCGGCCCTAGTATGTAGTGATGGAGGGCATAGCAGCCCCGCTAACGGCGTCGACCGGGTCGGCGCGGGGTCGGACGTAGCCGGATTGAACGAGCGGGAGGGTTCGAGCGGATCAGTGAGATGGAGCGCGATCGATACAGCATCTGTATCCGTTCCCAGGTGGACGCCCTGGCTGCGATCAACAGCTTCATCCGCCGGGTGGGTCGGCTGCGTCGACTGTCGCTCAAGCTGGTCGAGGACATGATTCTGGCCGTTTACGAGGGCTGCGCCAACATCATCGAGCACGCCTACAACGGCCGCGAGGACCGGCAGATCCGCGTGGAAATGCAGGTGGAGAGCGATCGCGTCTCCGCCTTCATTTATGATGACGGCCCCTTCTTCCTGCCCGAGCAAAACGACTCCGCCCGGGTCGATCACCTGGTCAACCAGGGTGCCGACGGCGGCCTGGGGCTGTTGATCATGGAGAAGGTCACCGACGGCATCGAGCGCTATAGCCGCGACGGCTATAACGTCCTGCATCTGTATAAAAACCGCGACGGCGAGAAAGAATGACACAAACGCCGCCGAGCGGCGGCTCTGGGGGTGGCGTGCGAGAACTCAGCATCGAGCTGGTCAAGAAAACCGACGACGGAATCCTGCTCTTCCGCCTGGGTGGCATGCTGGGGGTACAGGGCTCCACGGGCATCCAGAAGCTCTTCGACGCCTGCCTGGGCGAGGGCGCCTACAACAGCGTTTTCATCACCGAGGAACTGGAATTCATCTCCAGCGCCGGGGTGGGGGCCTTCATCTCCGTGGCCAAAGAGATCCGCGCCGCGGGCGGCGATGTGGTCTTCGTCGCCATGCCGCCGCGTATCCTGCGCGTCTTCGAATCCCTCGACCTGCTGGATTACTTCCAGAACTTCGAATCGGTCTACGAGGCTCTCGATCACTTCAAGCACCTCAAGAGCGCCAGCACCACCACCACGGACTTCAAACCCCTGGAGCCCGACGAGGAGGTGCCGTTGCGCTCGGTCTCCACGCCGACGGACGTGCTGGAGTTCGCCGAGATGCTCAGCGGCATCGACGCCAGGTCCAAGCCCCTGTCAACGGCGCTGACGGCGGCTTCGGCCCGCTTCAAGATCCCCTGGCTGACCCTCTTCGGCGACCACGAAGACGGCACCTACATCCCCCTGGCCATCGCCGGCAACCGCCCCGGCCTGGGCAGCGGCTTCCACATCAAGGCCGACAGCCCGTTCATCGAGCACCTCAAGCGGGCCACCGAGGACTTCATCATCTTCCCGGACTGGAACCGCGATCTGCCGCCCAACCAGGTCCTCGACGGACTGCGCCTGGCCGGCACCCAGGCGATCATCCGCCTGCGCGACCACGAGGGCCTGCACGGCTTCATCTGTTTCGGGCCCAGCCCCATCGTCGTCGGTGAGGTCGAAGCCCTGGCCCTCCTCGGCCAGTTGCTCAAATGGTTCACCGCCTACCACCGCAGCCGCAGCGCCCTGGCCGTCGAGCTGGACGAGGTCCAGCAGCGCCTGGTGGCCGCCAAGCGGGCCCTGGACAAGTCCGGGCGCAAGCTGGCCCGCAAGACCGTCGAGCTGAAGACCATCTTCTCCGCCACCCAGGAGTTCAGCGCCTCGGCCGCCGTCCAGGACCTGCTGGGCACCTTCCTGATCACCCTGATCGGCCAACTGGCCGCCGCCGGCGGCGCCGCCTTCCTCGTCGAAAAGGAGCGCCTGAGCCTCAAGCTGGTCAAGGGCGTCAAAACCGAGGACACCAACTACTCCTCGCCGGTGCCCAGGAAGATGGCCGAGCTGCTGATGCGCTCCAAGAAACCCCTGCCCCTGTTGGCCCTGGCCGAACACGACGAGGGACGCCTGACCGAGAAGCTGGCCGAACTCGGCATGACCGTGGTCTGCGGCCTGGTGACCGCGCGGGAGTTCCTCGGCCTGGTGGCCGTCGGGCCCAAGATCGGCGGACGTAAGTACGACACCGAGGACCTGCAGATGATGTGGACCCTCTCCCGCCAGCTCTCCGTCGCCCTGGAGAACGCCCGCCTCTTCGAACGCCTCGAAGGCCGCAATGTCGAGACCATCCGCCGGCTGATCGCAGCCATCGACGCCCGCGACCCCTACACCCGGGGCCACTCCGAGCGCGTCAGCCGCTACGTCGCCGCCCTGGCGGAGCGGCTCAAGCTGGGCAAGGAAACCATCCAGCCCATCGTCTACGGCGCCATCCTCCACGACGTCGGCATGATCGCCACCCTGGCCGACGCCACCATCCAGGACACCGTCAACCTCTCCGAGGAGGAGCTGCGCCAGGTACAGTTGCACCCCGTCGTCGGCGCCAGCATCCTCGAGGCCATGGGCTTCAGGCCCGCCTGCGTCGCCACCGTCCGCCAACACCACGAACACTGGAACGGCGAAGGCTACCCCGACGGCGCCGCCGGCGAGGACATCCACCTCGGCGCCCGCCTCGTCGCCGTCGCCGACTCCTACGACACCATGGTCTCCGGCCGCCGCTATCAGCAGCCCCGCAGCATCGACGACGCCCTCGCCGAACTGGCCCGCCAGGCCGGTACACGCTACGACCCCCGGATCGTCGAACTGTTCATCGACCTTCAACGGGAGAAACGGGCAGACGGCTGATTGGGGTGAAGCACAACGCAGGCGCCGGCGCGCTTGTTGCCCGCGGTCCGCACCCCGCGGACCGCGGAACGCAAGAAGCGTGACGGCGCCGGTCGCCGCGACTCCACCAAGCAGGTACGCCGATGAGCAACACCGCTGACAGCGCCCCCGCCGTTCAGCTCTACACCGGCGACGGCAAGGGCAAGACGACGGCCTGTTTCGGTTTGGCCCTGCGGGCCCGGGGCCGGGGCCTGCGCGCGGCCGTCGTCCAGTTCCTCAAAGGGGGAACCTCGGGAGAGATCGGCCCGGCCCGCCAGGCGGGCGTCCGCGTCGAGGTCTTCGGCCGCACCGGCTTCGTCGATCCGGCCGCGCCGACGGCGGAGGATCGACGCCTCGTCGAGCAGGGCTGGGAGCGGTTGGTCGACCTGGCCACGAATGGCGACTACGACCTAGTCATCGGCGACGAGCTGCTGGTCGCCCTGGACCTCGGGCTGCTGGAGCTCGAGGCCGTCCTGGCGTTATTGGAACGGCGGCCGCCGGTGGAGCTGGTCTTTTCCGGCCGTGGCGCTCCGCCCGAGCTGGTCGCCCGGGCCGACCTGGTCAGCGAGATCCTGGCCGTCAAGCACTACCATCACCAAGGCCGTCCCGCCCGCCCGGGGATCGAGTATTGAAACTCCGGTCCGGACAGGCCGCCGCGCCCGTGGGGAGGAAAAAACTGCAACGCTGGCTGATCCTGATCGTCCTGCTGGCGCTGGGGGCCGGACTCGCCCTGGCCCTGTGGCCCAACCGCCGGATCCTGTCGGGCTGGGAGCCGACGCCTCCCGCGGAGCGCCGCGACGTGTTTCTCGAATTGGAAAAAAGCGCCTTGGAGCTTACCGATGAAGACCTGGTCGGCCAGCTCCTCGTCGTCGGCCTCGACGGGACGAGCCTCCAGGAGGGAACGCTCCGCCGCCTGAGCGAGCTGCGACCCGCCGGGGTGATCCTCTTCGGCCGCAATATCCAAAACCCGGCCCAACTGCGCGCACTGACCGGCGGCCTGCAACAGGCCGCCGCCGAACTCGGCCTGCCCGGCCTCCTCGTCGCCGTCGACCAGGAGGGCGGCCGGGTCCGCCGGCTCAAGCGCGGTTTCAGTTACATTCCGCCGATGGCCGAATTGGCGGAGGTCTCCGACGTCGACGGCGCCTTCGTCGTCGGGCGGGTGATCGGCCGCGAGCTGGCCGCCGTCGGCTGCAACTGGAACCTGGCCCCGGTGGTCGACGTGTTGACCAACCCGGCCAATCCCGGGATCGGCGACCGGGCCTTCTCCGGCGATCCCGATGTCGTCGCCGCCTACGGCGCCGCCCTGGCCGACGGGCTCAACGCCGCCGGCGTCGCCTGCTGCGCCAAGCACTTCCCCGGCAAGGGCGAGGCGAGCCTGGACGCCCACTATGACCTGCCCGTCATCCCCGTCGACGAAGCCCACCTGCGCAACTACGAATGGCCGCCCTTCACCGCGCTGCTGGCCGACAACCACCCCGCCCGGGCCGCCATGGTCAGTCACGTGGTCATCCCCGCTCTCGACGACGCGCTGCCGGCCAGCCTCTCCCCGGTGGCCTACCGGGTTCTGCGCGCCGAGATCGGTTTCGACGGCCCCGCGATTACCGACGATCTGGAGATGGGGGCCATCGTCGAGGACTACGCCGTCGGCGGGGCGGCGCGAATGGCGATCGTCGCCGGAGCCGATCTGGCCCTGGTCTGCCACGACGGCGCGGCGATGAGTGCCGCCCGGCGGGCCCTGCTGGAGGCCCTCGAGAACGGCGACGTTACCCGGGAGGCGCTGGCGCGCAAGGTGGTCCGAGTCTGGGCGCTCAAGCTGGCCCTCGGCCTGCCCCTGCCCGGTTTGGCGGATTACCAAACCGCCTTCGACGACCTCTACACCCGCCGGGGCCTGGACCCCGCCCCGGCGCGGACCGTCCGCGACGAAGAAATCGCTCTCGACGTCTGCGGCTCGGCGGAGCACCGCCGCGAGCTGGAGGCGGCCCTGGAGCCCTAGGGCGGCTGAGCGGCGAGCTGTGGAAAAGCGGGTGGGCTCCGGGTCCCACCCGCTTCGTCCAGCTAGACGAGGTTTTCAGCTAGGCTAATCCACGGCCTCCGCCCCCAGGAACAGCAGGCGGCCGAAGCCGGCGGCGTCGTAGTCGATGGGGAATTGCCAGTCGGCGACGGCGCCCGCCGCCATCTGCTTGCGGCGGAAGTTGACCCGCCAGGCGTCGCCCGGCGTCGGCGCTTCGACGCCCAGTTCGCTGAAGGGTATGGCCAGCTCGGCCCCCCAGACGCCGTCCTCGTAGGCGGTGGCGTGGCGGAAGTCGGCGTTCCAGTCGGCGTCGGCGTCCAGGCCGCCGTCGGTCGGGAAGATCCGCTGGTCGAAGACCACGTCGCGGATGGAGAGGTAGAGCTGGTAGACGTCCTCCGCGGGCCCGGCCGGAGCGAGGAACAGTCCGACGCAGTCGTCGTAGTAGACGGCGCCGTCGCGCTCGGCGGCCCGGGCGACGATCGAGTCGGGGTCTTGCTGGCGGCATTCGGCGGCCACGTAGAGGTGCTCGGGGCCGTAGCCCCAGTAGA
Organism: Candidatus Coatesbacteria bacterium; assembly: GCA_014728225.1. Taxonomy (NCBI): domain Bacteria; phylum Candidatus Coatesiibacteriota; species Candidatus Coatesiibacteriota bacterium. Next base: position 7,027 of record WJLX01000175.1, read on the forward strand.
AGCGTGTCTGCTCGGCGTCGCTGGGGCAGCCCTGGTCGCAGGCGAAGCTCTCGGTCACCCCGGCGCCCAGCCACTCCAACTCGTCGATCACGCCGTCGACGAGGGGCTCGACGAGGGGTCGGGCGACCTCGGTACGCAGGATGCGTGGGTAGGAGCCCAGACGGAAGGCCCGGTCGGCGCGGTAGGGCACGGGGAGCTCGACCCAGGGCAGGGGGTAGAAGGCGCCCCCGGGGGCCAATTCGGCGGTGAAGGCGAAGCTCCGCGACGCGCCGGGCTCCAGCTCGACCTCGACACCGCCGGGCTCGACGCTCCAGTCGCCCCGGCTGTCCCAGGTCAGCTCGCCATCGATCGGATCGTCGACGGGGTTGGTGACGGTCAGCTCGAAGTCGACGCTCTCGCCGCCGGGACGTTCGCCGACGAAGACGGGTTCGAAGCTGAAGGTGCCGCGGCGGATGTCGTCGAACAGGTGGACCTCGGCGGCGCTCAGGTAGCCGTGCTCCCAGCGGCCGGCGTGCTCCAGGGGGACGACCTCGAGCTCCAGCCCGCCGTCGCCGACCCGGCCGACGACGTAGTGGTAGAAGTGACCGTGCTCCGGGATGTCGTCCCACATCCGCCCCCCCGAGGAACCGACCATGGTGTAGGTGATCCCGTCGATGACGTCGGCGGCGTAGGTGTGGTAATGGCCGCAGAAGACGGCGTCGACGCCGTAGTCGACCAGCAGCTCGTGCAGGGGGTCGTCGCGGCCGACGGCGACGAAGTTGTACCAGAGCGGCTTGTGGTAGAGGACGATGGTCGGCTGGGCCTCCCGATGGGCGTCGAGGTCGTCCTCCAGCCAGGTCAGGGTTTCGAGGGGCAGCTCGGCGGGGTTGTCCAACCGGCTGGTGTCCAGCACGACGAAGTGCGCCCCGGCGTGATCGAAGGAGTAGTTGGGTTCGCGGCCGGTGACCTCGCGCCACAGCTCCTCGCTGGCCCCGTCCCAGATGTCGTGGTTGCCCGGCGTCTGGTAGAGCGGACCGTCGAGCGCCTCGACGATGCCCAGATACTCGGTCCACTCGTTTCTTACCCGGTCCGGGTTAGCCGAATAACCCTCGATCTGATCGCCGACGGTCAGGTAGAGGTCGGCGCTCTCCCCGAGGGCCGCCTCGACGACGCGGCCGTAGACGCCTTCCTGGTGACCGCCGGTGCGGTCCCCGAGGACGACGAAGGTGAAGTCACCGTCGGCCGCCGTCGCGACCGCGGCGCAGAGCGTCAACAGAGCGACGACCATCCAGCGCGGTTGTTTCATTTCCGGCCCCCTCGGCTCGTGTGCGGTTTGTCAATCCAGCCGAATAATACCCCGACGGCGCCGCGACCGCAAGCGCCTGACTACCCCGGTCCGTTGAGTTATACTGTAGTCGATCGTCGAAGCCCGTCGACCACGCCAGTCAAGTCCAAGGGGGAAGATGCGTTTTCTCAAGCCCGTAGCCGTAGCCGTTCTTATCCTCGTCGTCACCGCCGGCGCCGTCGGCACCGTCGGCCGCACCGCCACCTTCTCCATCGTCGCCCACGACGCCGCGGCCGGGGAGTGGGGCGTCGCCGTGGCCAGCAAGGTTCTGGCTGTGGGAGCCTTCGTGCCCTGGGCCGCCGCCGGGACCGGCGCCGCGGCCACCCAGGCCCACACCAACCTCTCCTACGGCCGCGACGCCCTGCTGTTGCTCGAGGTCGGCTTCAGCGCCGAGCAGGTCGTCGAGATCCTCACCGAGCTCGACGAGGACAGGGCGCTCCGCCAGCTCGGCCTCGTCGATTCCCGGGGCGCCGCCGCGGCCTTCACCGGCGAAGCGACGACGGATTGGGCCGGGCACCGCCTCGGCGCGGGCTACTGCGTCCAGGGCAACATCCTCGTCGGCGAAGAGGTGCTGGAGGCCATGGCGGCGGCTTACGAGGATGCCGGGGGCAATCTGGCGCGGCGGCTGCTGGCGGCGCTGGAGGCCGGCGACGCCGCCGGGGGCGACTCCCGGGGCAAACAGTCCGCCGCCCTGCTCGTCGTCCGCGAGGGCGGCGGCTACCAGGGCGTCACCGACCGCCTGGTCGACCTGCGTGTCGACGACGACACCGAACCCGTGGCCCGGTTGAGCGCGATGTACGATCAGTGGGAGCCCGGCGTCGTCTTAGGCCACTACCTCTCCGTCGGCGATCCCCTGCTGCTGGAACGGGCCCTGGAGATTGTCGACGGTCTGGAGGACGGCGATCTGCCCGCCGAGCAGCGCGCCTACGCCTACAACTCCGCCGCCTGGGAGCTGGCCACTCGGGGCTTGAAGCCGGAACGGGCCCTGGAGCTGGCCCGACGGGCCCACGAGCTGCTGCCCGAAGAGCCCAACATCCTCGACACCCTCGCCGAGGCCCACTTCGTCGCCGGGGATCCCGCCGCCGCCGTGGAGTGGGAGGAGCGGGCCCTGGAGCTCGACCCGGAGAACGAGTTCTTCCGCGAGCAGTTGGTCAAATTCGAAGCCGCTCTGGCCGAGTAGGGGCGGGGGAAGGCGGCCCGCAGATCACGGCGATGCGTGCCGCCGGGCCGTCACATTTCTTGCAGTTCGAGATCGCCGGGGGGCGCTCTCGAGCAAGAAATGCGCCGGCCCTTCGTCGTCGGTCGGCTCCGACCGGGTCGGGTCCTCTACCCGGGCGCTTTCAGCCACGTGACCGCGTCCCTGGTGTTCGCTCGGCGGCCCGGCAAGCGCAAGCTGAGCCGGGGCCTCGGCGATACCAGGTCGGCGCCGGGATAGCTGTTGAGGAGGGTGCGTCGAGTGCCGCCGCGATCCGTAGCTCGGGCGCTTCCCTTCAGGGAGCTATCTTTCCGGGCGGCCGGAATATATCGTTGACAAACTGTTGGTTATCGCTTTGGGGTTCAGGTGGCGTTAGTTCGCTGGGCAGGCCGGCAACAGCTAAGCCCGGCTTGCGAAACTGAGAGCGGTAAGCAAGCATTGTCGGGCAGCGCCCGGCATCCCGGGCACCGAACTCAAAGCGGTGGTTGTTACCCGGTCGAGCAAGGTCGGCCGGCAATCCGCCTTCCCGGACGGAAGCCCTTCGTCAAGGGGCGCACAGCCCGGCTCCAACAGCGGCTGACCGGGCTGCCGATCTGGGGCCCGGTTTCTTGTGCTGGTCCTCAACTCCAATCCCGGCTGCCCTGAGCGTCCACCCCGCCGTTGAGAGGCACACCGCCCTCGTCCAGGGTTTTGTTATGGTTGATCGGCCTAACATGGAAGGGATTATCACCTAATGATGAAAAAGCGTAAAGACTGCTCCTGAGATAGGTAAGGGCGTTTTCGTCGTCGCGATGGTTGAATCTGAACCCCAGCTCCCTGATAAACAGCCTGAAGCTGCGCTTGAAGCCGTCGTGGTAGGTTTTAGGCGATGTTTGGTGTAGCCCCGGAAATCGTTGATAGGCACCTTGCCGTCAACCAGCAGCTTGTCATGGTTGATGCGCCTGTGGTGGAAGCCGTTGAGAGACAGCTTATTATAGGCCTTCCAGCCGTCGGAGTAGACGATCGAGTTCAGCTCGGCCTCGCACTCGGCGGCTATACGCTCGCGAATGGTACGAAAAAACTCGGTCGCTCGGGCCGCGGTTACCTCAAACCAAACCAGCTCGGCTGTCAACTCGCCCATTTCCGCCGACAGCCCACGGCGAGCGGGTTTGCAGGAAAAGGCGCTTGCGGCGGCGCTTGCACATCCGCCACCCGTCGACACTTCGGTAGTGATAGCGGTAGTTAAACCCTGGACACTTGACGTGCCGGTCTCTCGTCCTGCTCTTCCCTGCCACATTGCCCCCTTGGTTGGTGGCAGGAGAAGACACTTGTACACGCTTAAAAAAGTAACCAACTGCAAAAATTGTTGTTCATCTTCTGTGATGATCCCTTATGGAAAGCGTTGAGTGACGGTGTGCAATCAGCTTTCCCACCATCCGGGCAGCCGAGCGAGTCCAGCTCGACGTCCTCCAGGAGCGCCGCCGGTCGTTCCCGCGCGCCATGACCCGCCGGCGGGATTGCGCAGACCGCGCCGATCCACCAGGCCTCCCCGGCCGCGGTTTACCGTAGGCCAGAACAGCTCGGCGATTGCCCCGCGATTATCCTTAGCTTAAGCTCGCGATGCGGCGGTCAAGAGCGTGCCAACAACCCCTTCACTATTCGTTAGTTGTTCCAGGATCCCCGGGGTATCCCGTGGTTTATTCGAGTCCGCCGGTGACAATCCAGTCGAGCCCGACCGACACCCTGGACCTATGAGGGTGTCTTGTCGTTGGACCTGCGGCGCTGTTCAGGTTGACCATCGGGGCTGTGCTACAATGGTGGGGGTGTTATCTGTCGTATAA
>WJLX01000176.1 GCA_014728225.1 Candidatus Coatesbacteria bacterium
CCTTTATTCCGTCTTCAGCGGTTTCCAGCGGAATTGCAGGTAGCCCGGCGCCGCACTCGGAGCAGTAGTCGGCCTCCGCCGGGTTCTCCGCCCCGCAGTCGGGGCAGACTGCGACCCCTTCGGCCAGACAAGGCGTGACGAACAGGGCGGCAAGGCACATAATAGAACGATTCTCCCCATTGCAGCTCCCAAGCATACGGGTGGGACGCGTTAACGGCGATCCGCGGTGGAAGCGGTGCCTGACTAACGGTCCGTCTACGCTGTAGCAAGGCCGGGAAGCGACGAGGATAGCCTGGCGAGTTTCGTCCGTCAAGGCGACCCCGGACGGGGCTCATTCACCGGGCAGACTCGGCGGGTTGTTCGTCGCCTTTGAGCGTGACGCGGCCGGAAAGTGCTAACGGTAACCCTTCGCTGGTCGATGAACGGACGCCCTTATCCGGAAAAGGCGCTTGCGCTGCTCAGCGCTCGATGACCAGCCGGCGGCTGTAGCTTCGGCCGGCCGTCTCCAGCCGCAGCACGTAGAGCCCGGCCGGCAGCCCGGTGGTGGAGAAGCCCACCTCGTGGCGACCGGCGTTGTACTCGCCATCGACCAGCAGGCGCACCCGCCGTCCGGACAGATCGTAGAGGGCGATCGTCACCGATCCGGCTTCGGCCAGCCTGTAGCGCAGGCTGCAGTCGTCGGCGGCCGGATTGGGATAGGGCTCCTCGAGGCGGGTGAGGACAGCGTCGCCCCGGTGACGAATCTCGATGGGTCCGTAGTTGTAGCCGTCGCCGTTGCGCGCATTAACGCTGAGGCTGAACTCGTACACGCCGGCGGGAACGCGATCAAGATACACCCCCGTCGCCTCCAGGCCGTCGGCCAGCACTTCGCCGTCGCGCTCGAGGACCAACTGCTGGGCGTCCTCGACCCGCCATTCGATCAGCACGCCTTCCTCGGCGTCCCGGGCGTAGAACACGCCGTCGTCGATGCCGACTGCCTGGTCGATGTCGGCGGCGTAGACGTCGCCGCCCGAGCCCATCTGGTTGAGATGCACGTTCTTGCCCGAAGTGGCCAGGTACTCCCCGTCGGCGGTGATGTCGACGGCGGTGGCCGAGCCCGGCGTATCCAGACTCCACCAGAGGCTCTCGGGCTGGGAGTCGCGCAGGAGCTGGACCTCGTCGTTGGTGTTGGTCTGGGAACCGGCGTAGGTTATGGCGATCCACTCGCCGTCGGCGGAAGCGTCGATCCAGGTCGGCACGTCCTGATAGGAGCCGCCGGCGCGCTCGGTTTCGTAGGTCCAGAGCGGGTCGGAGCCGCTCGATTTCTCGAAGCGGGTGACCCAGTTCTGCAGGTAGTCGGTGGCGTACCAGACGACGATGACCTGCTCGTTATCGGCGCCGACGTACCCCAGGCCGGCGTAGTTGGAACCGGGGCAGTAGCCGTGGAAGATGTGCTCGTAGGCGGAACCGTTCCATTCGATGACGTTGCAGCCGGTGAAACCGTAGACGACGACGGAGCCATCCGGGCTGACGCCGAAGCAGTCCGTCGAGGAGCTCAGGTCGTAGGTCGCCTCGAGGGTCGCCGTGGAGGTTTCGATGCGGTACAGCGTCGCCGCGGCGCGCAGAATGCACTTGGAGCCGTCGGCGGTCAGGCGCAACTGGCGCGGGTTGTAGTTCAGGCTTTCATCCTCGAAGATAAGCGGCGTAGAGGAACCCTCGGTGAAGAACATCACCGCCAGGGAGTCGCCGTCGTTGCCGCCGACGGCCAGCACGGAGCCGTCCTCGGCGCAGGCCGTGCAACCCGGATTGGCCAGATCGGCGGGAGCGTAGCCCGCCGCCGCGCCGTCCCAGGTCCACAGCGGCGTCGCCGAGGCCGCGGAGAACCGGTAGACCTCGAAGGCGCCCTCGTGACCCCAGGCGCCGTAGAAGACGTCGGCGGTTGCGGCGGCGACGGCGCTGAAGTCGCCGTCGCGCTCGAACTCCCACAACGGATCGCCGTCGCCGTCGAGCTCGAACAGCTTGCCGCCGCCGTAGTAGCCGCCGCTCCAGACGTACTGAGCGTCGTAACCGACGGCGACGTTGAGCCGCTGGGGCCCGCCGTCGGCGATCTGGTAGTGCCAGAGCACCTCGCTGTCCGGCGCCGGGGGCAGGGGACCCTCGAAGGGATTCGCCCCGGTCTCGGCGGCGTGCAGGCTGAGCGCCCGCGGTCCATGAGTCTCCTCCTGACAACCCTCGTCCGCTGTTTCGTACACGGTGAGGCTGCGTGGCGTTCCTGCAACGGCGGCACCGACGATCGACAGGGCGATGAGTAGAATGAGTGCGGCCTTGTGCATGACGACTCCCCTTTTGCTTGACGTTGACATTTTATCTTACGCCGCGCCGTGGGCCGTGTCAATCGACGGCGGCGATTTTGGAAATCGCGTCCCTCGAATTCCTACGGTAAACAAAAAACGGCCCCGACGGACCGCTCGCTAAGTCCCCAATCCTGAGCCGCTCCCGCGCAAAAGCGCACCGTTGCGCGGAGTCGGGTCAACTCTCGACCTCGACCAGGTATTGATTGAGCCGACCGACTATCTCCTCGATCTGCGCCGCGTTGTAGCCCTTGTTCGCCAACAGTTCGCCCAGGGAGCCCCAGAAGGGCTCGCCGCAACGCAGGCAGACCACACCACGCTCCAGCAGCCAGGACGAGGCGGCGGGATGCTCGTCCAGGACGACCTCGACAGAGGTGGTTGCGGTTATCGGCAACGCTTCACTTCCTCTTAAATGACAGTTGATGATAACACGGAAGGCCGGCCGGCGAAAACGGCTCCCGAGACCTCGGGCCGGCAGCGGGCCTTCGCCGGCCGGAACCGGCACGGTTTTTGCATCTCGGCGACCGTTGGGCCGCGGATAACGGTCCGCCTCCGCAAAAACCGTGCCGGTTCCGGCCGCTGGTTTTTACCTGTCCAGCGCGGCGGGGCGGTCGTTTTCGCCGGCCGGCCGGCAGTGGGCGGGGGGTGCATTTTCAGCCGCTAATCAGCTCGAGGCGCTCGGTGGAGTATCCGGCGGCGGTCAGTTCGGCGTAGCCCAATTGCAGGGTTTCGGCGACGGCGCGGGCGCCGCGGGTGAGGGAGGCCTCGCGCCAGTGCAGCTGGTCGGCCTCGAGTAGCTCGGGCAGATAGAGCAGCTCGCCGTAGTACTCGCCTTCGCCGCGGATACCGGTTGTGGGCAGCGGCGGCACGACGACCCGGTAGAAGAGCCGTTGTTCCCGCAGAAAGGTCAGGTCTTCGTAGTAGCGTTGGGCGGCCTTGCTCCCGGGGTCCGGGTTGCAGATGTAGATCAGCATAGCGCCCTTTTGGTCGGCGGTTTCGCGCCAGAAGCGCGTTACGCGGTCCAGGTTGGCGGGATCGAGGGCGGCTTTTTCCGGGAAGGGGCGGAAGATGTTGAAGGGATCGATCAGCAGTAGATCGTAGCCCTTGAGGGTGGCGGCGTCCAGGCCGTGCTCCAGTTTCTCTTCGAGCCGGATGCCGTGCTCGCGGTAGTTTTCGCGCAGGCGGGGTTCGATGTCGAAGGCGAAGACCGAGCCGCGGGTGGCCAGGACCTGCCGGGCCAGCATGACGCTGCCCAGGTAGCGGTCGTTGTTGACGGCCTTGAGTTGGAGTTCACGCAGGCGCAGCTCCGCCGGGGCGCTGGTCAGGCGGATGCGCACCCGGGGATCGAGGGGGCTGGTCAACGGACCGGCGAAGGCGTCGAGATAACGGGTGTCGGCGGGCAGCCAGTCCAGCACGCGACAGAGCCACTCGTGCTTGATGATGTCGACGGCGTTACCGGCGGCGTAGGGTAAGCTGTGCAAGTGAGCCTCTTGGTGTTGAGGTTGACGGTTGGAGATTGGTCTCGGTGAATGTACTCGGCCGGCAAGTGTTTGCGGTTTGTCGCTATTGTAAACGACACGTGGCTTGGGCAATCCACGTGCCAGCGGACCATTCCGCCGGGTGGGGGGACACCGCTGTTTCAAAGCGCTTGGAAAGCAGATATCGGACAGCACCGCATCGGCTTGGCCGACCGTTGTTAATGGTGATCGATGGGCAGTCCTGAAGGGTTGTTGTTGACCGGCAACGGCAGTTGAAGTTCCCCGTTGAGATTAACTTGGTCTGCTGGAGCTAACAGCCCCGGGTCGTTAGAAACGGTTTCGCAGCTTTGACTCGCCTCAAGCCCTGCCATAACAATCAGGGTCAAGGCGGCTGGCGCTCTCTTGCTTAACGTTGTTACCTTCTTCAGGGCGAACAAATTGCTATGTCGTACAATAACAACGGTTAGTAATCATCATGGTACAAGAGGCCAAGGCAGCCGATAAACCATGATTGGGATAGCCTGTATCAACGTTCTTGGCGATCAGTGCTTGCGGTATGCGCTCCCGACAGATTGTCTGGTAACGGGTGAGGTCAATCAATGATAAAAAAGGGGATTCTCACCTAATTATCAACAAGCGCGAAGTCTGCTTATGAGAATGTATAGCGGGTTATCGGCGTCGCGACGGTTGAGGCGGAATTCCATTTCACGGATAAACAGTCTTAAGTTACGCTTTAATCCTCCATGGCAGGCTTTTAGGAGGCGTTTGGCGTAGCCCCGGAAGTTCTCGATACTATTGATGTTTATCCCGTCATCAGCGAAATCCCGTTGGTGATTGATCCGCCTGTGGTGGAAGCCGCTGAGCGACAGTTTCTTATCGACCCGCCGACCGTCGGCGTATCGGTGTAGCTGGTCGGGTCGAGCGCGGCCCGGCGAGCGGCGGTGCGTTGCGACGTTCCCGGGGACGACGCTTGAACAGCGTTCCGCAATACTTACACTTGTGCCGCCCGTCGGCGCAGCGGTAGTTGCATTTGGGGACATTTGACGTGCCGCTCCCCCGCGCCGTTCTTCCACGCCACATCGCCCCCCTCGTCGGTGGCGGGATGACAGACTTGTTCACGCCGCTAAAGAACCCAACTGCAATAGCTGCTGTTCAGCTCCCGTGATGCTCTCAAAAAAGAACCGAGATCGCGGAGGCGTATCTCGGTTACGCGCTGAGGATGGAATAATGCATGACAATCGATGAAGTAGGTCCCCGGCTGAGTCAAAGGGTTTCTTCGCCCAGCTCGGCGGCGCTGATCGTGCCGGTGGGTTCGTTGATCTGCCAGTCGGTCAGGTCGGGATCGGATTCGAAGCCCCGGCCGTCGATGGTGGTCCCGCCGCGAGTGTAGCTGACGGGCTGCTCGGTGAACAGGCGCTCGCGGCGGGAGTCCCAGTTGAGGACCTCGGTGGTCAACCGGGCGCCGTCGTCGGCGACGACGACGACCCCACCGCGGGCCTGCATATCGTTGGTCAGCATGTTGACCGTACCCTCGGCGGCGGTCAGGGTGGCCTGGTGCTCGCCGTCCTCGTAGAAATCGACGTGCGGGGTGTCGGCGACGGTCAGGTTCTCCTGATCCCAGACGTAGGCCAGCTCGGCGACCAGCTCCCAGGACAGCTCGCCGTCCTCGGTCTGCCGCAGGGTGAAGCTGGCGATGGTCTGGTCGGGCTCGTCCTCGCCGGGGACGAAGTCCACGGGGCGCTGCTCGCCGCAGGCCGTCAGCAGCACGGGGACGAGGACGAGCAACATACCGGCTGTTCGCAGTGGTTTCATTGTTCGAGGCGGCGGTTCGGCGGTTCGCGGTTCTAGCTTCGTCACCCCGGCTTTAGTTCGCCGAGCATATTTTGCCACATTATAGCCCCGGTCGGGCGCCGTTTCAAATCCCGCCGGACTAGAGATCGACGCGCAGCTTGAGGTAGACCACGTCCTCGTGCTCGAGCAGGGTCAGGTTGGAGACGCCGTCGCCCTCCAACCAGCGACCGCCCAGGGTCAGGCTGATCTGCTCGAGGGGTTTGTACTCGATCTCGGGAATGACGGCCAGGCCCCAGTGCTCGTCGACGGTGTCGAAATCCGGGATCTCGTAGGCCCCGGCGACGCGCAGGATCAGTTTTTCGTAAAACAGGCCCTTCTCCAACGCCAGCATGAACAGATCGGACTGCTCGTGGGCGCCGCGCTCGGAGTAGAAGCCATGGAGATACTGCAACTGAGCGTACCAGCCGCCGAGGCTGTAATCGATCCCCCCGAGCCATTTAAAATACGGTTTCGCTGGATAGAGGGGCTCGCTGGTGTCGCCGAGGATGGTGTGGATGATCTGGGTGATCTCCTCGGGATAGATGTAGGCAGCGACCTCGCCCCACAGGCCGATATCGGCCACGTCGGCGGCGAAGGAGGCGCCGACGAGATGCCGCCGGGGGAAGCTGCCCGTGACGTCGACGATCACCGGCAGGGTCCACTCCGGCGCCTCGGGATCGATGGTCGGCGTCAGGGTGACGTCGGTGGGCACGGGGAGGTAATCCCGGCCGTAATGATAGGCCAACTCGAGATCGACCGGTCCCAGCCCCCCCTTGAGCCGGGCGCCGTACTGGGCGGCCTGCGCCAGGCTCTGCTCCGGCGTCGCCACGTTCATGTTCAGCTCGCTGAGCCAGAGCCCCTCCTCGAGCTCGATCTCCGGGGTGATCAGCGACAGATCGGCGGGCAGTCGGGCCGGGGTAAAGGTCGGAACGAAGACGCCCTCCAGCCGCCAGGTGGGAGAAAACCAAGCCGTCAGCATCAGGGTCTCGACACCCAGCTTGTCGCCGAAGCTCAAGGGATCCCGGTAGTCGCCGGGATTGACTTCGTTGAAGACGCGTAGCTCGTCGCCCACGCCCCAGCCGATTTCCCGACGGCCGAAGGAGATGTCCAACGGCGCCAGCGGCACTCCGTACAGGTTGACATAGGCCGTGTTGAGTTCCAGCTCCCAGGGATCGAGCACCCCGCGGCGGGTCAGCTCCGCCAACTCGCCCGCCGAGGTGAAGCCGGTGCCGCGCAGACGGAGGGAGGCCTCGGCGTCGGCGACGTCCCAAACCGTGCGCAGCTTGAGGCCGATGTCGTTCTCGTTGTAGGTGAAGGTCTCCGGGGGTTCGGTACGGTGACGCAGATCGGCCTCGATATAGGCCGAAAGCTCGAGCTCGGGGATCAGGGCGCCTGTTTCTTCGCCTGTCGACGATACCGTGCCGTCGTCGGCGGGCGGCTCCGGATACTCGATCTCCACCTCGTCGGCCTCTTCGGCCGCCAGGGTCAGGGGAAGCAACAGCAGGATCAGGGAGGGTTTTCGCATCATATCACCGTCAGCGTTGCAGCTCGCGCTGGCTGAAGAAGGAACTCGACAGGCCGCCGTCGTAATCGATACTCGAGATGGCGATGGTCGTCTTGTGGCCCGTGGTCACATCGGTCATCAGCAAGGCGCCGATCGAGGTGTAGCCGTCGCGCTCCGCGATGCCGCCCGTGGTCAGGCGCTTGATCAGACCGGCGGAGGTGTAAAAATCGACGCGGCGGAAGACGAAGCTGTCCGTCTCGACCCACATCTTGAGTTTGGTGTAATCGGTGTCGACACCGGAGCGCGGCGTCAATTCCAGGACGTACTGGCCGTCGACGGTGTCGAGGAGCTCGGCGGTGTAGTCCTCGTCGTAGCTGTAATTGGCCAGGTCCTGGTAGCTGAAGTCCGTATTGTGGAAGTTCTCGTAACGGGCGTGACCGGCTATGCGGCGGACATCGGCCCGGCTGGGCGAATAGAAGTACATCTCATCGTCGGACAGGACCAGGAAACCGATCCCGGCCACCGACGACGGCGCCGTGTATTTGATCATCCGTTTGTCCTGACCCATGGTCCAGATCTTCAGGGTCGAGGTCTGGGTGGTGCCGCCGGCGTCGGTGACGGTGATGGTGTAGACGGCGGTCATGTCTTCGGCCGCGGTCAGTGTGTTCTCGACCTTCTCGATGATCTGCTGACCGCTGAGGGCCAGGACGGGCAGGCTGATCAGGAGCAGAAACGCGAATGCCTTGCGCATGATTGTCCTCCTGGGGCGCGGACCCCGGTCGATCGGTTGGCGGTTCGTAAACGCTTACCTCATCGATCGCGCCCCGGAGACCTTTGAAAAGACTGTTCGACGAGCTCGACCCCCGCTGGTCGTTGTCCGGGTCTGGTTGTTGTGTAATCAAAGGTCTCCGGGGCGCGGGCTCAGTTAGTTATCGCGGGTTTCGGCCGGTTTGCCGGGTTGGGTTTTACCGAAGATGAAGCGGGGCTTGAGGGCGAAGTAGACGGCGGGCAGCACGATCAGGGCGGCGATTGAGCTGACCACCATGGTGACGGCGATCATCACGCCGAGTTGGCGCAGGGGAATGACCTCGGTGAACAGCAGGACCAGGAAACCGACGGCCACGCCGACGGCGTTGATCAGGATCGCGCGCCCGGTGGTGGCCAGGGTGGCCTTGAGGGCGGCGAAGGGCTCGCCTGTCTCGGCGAGGTTGCGCCGGAACCCGCTGGTGAAGTGGATGGTGTAGTCGACGCCGATACCGATGACCAGGCTGGCGATCATGATGGTGACGATATCGAGGGGGATGCCGGTCAGGGCCATGACGGCGAAGTTGACCAGCACGGTCAGCAGGATGGGAATCGAGGCCAGTAGACCGCCGGGCAGGCTGCGCAACACCAGGATGAGCAGGATCAACACCAAGCCGTAAGCGATGGCCATCGTCTTGAGCTGGTTGGTCATCAGTTGTTCCTGCATCAGCTCGAAGATGCGGGGGAAGCCGGTCTGGGCGACGCGCAGCTCGACGGTGTCGGCGGCGTCGACATCGAGACCGGCCTCGGCGGCCAGCTCGACGGGCAGCCAGGCGGCGGGCTCGGTGAAGGGATAGAGGACGGCGCGCAGGTCGGCGCGGGCGGCTTCGTCGAGTTCGAGCTCCAGGCGCCGTTCTAGTTCGGCGGTCCAGGTGTCGACACGCTGGGCGGCGGCCAGGTTGTCGAGCTTGGTGACGAGCTTGTCGGCCAGCCAGGCTGGATCGTCGGGGTACTCGGTCAGGTAGTCCGGCGGCAGGGCGTCGACGAAGACGCCCTGCAGTTCGGTGGCGGCGGGAACCAGGGGGCCGCCATCGAAAAAGGCGGTCCGGAGCCCGTCGACGACGGCCAGTCGGTCGGCCTCGTCTTCCAGCGGAATCAGGCCGCTGTCGTAGACGAAGGTTCGGAGAAAAGGCTCGAGACGTTCGAGGTAGGCGGCGTCGACGGTATCGGTTTGGGTGACGCCGATGCCGCGCAGACCTTCGATGTACTCGGCCTTTTCCGCAGGCTCGAGCATGTAGGGCAGGGGCTCTCCGTTTTCGTCGTGGAGCCGCCGCGGTCGCAGGCCGTGGTAGGTCAGGTCGGCCAGCAGGTCCTCGGCGGCGACCTCGAGGCGGTAGTCGTCGATCAGACGCCGGGTCTGTTCATCGAGAGCGTCCAGGGCCACCCGGGTCTCGGCCGGGGCGATTTCCTCGGTGATGAAATCCTCCAGGGCGGCGGTGTGGGTGACCATCAGGTCGGAATCGGAACCGCCGACGTTGGAGAACAGCAGCATCTCGGACTGGGGCGTCGCGTTCGGTGGACGCTGCGGCCCGTCGCTCCACCAGGTCCCGTCGGCGACGAAGGTCTCGAGGAGCTCGTCGCCCTCGATCCAGTAGTAAAGGTCGTTGATTTCGGCGCGTTCGTCGGGTAGGCGGCGCTCGCCGTAAAGGTTGTAGTTCAGCTCGCGCAGCAGGGCGCCCAGGCTCTGGGTTTGGCGGCCGATCTCGGCGCGCAGGAAGCGCTCGATCCTCGCGGCGCGGCGCAGGACGCTGGGGCTGCGCACATCGCCCTGGAGGTAGACCTGGGCGGGCAGGCTGCCGCCGAAGCCCTTCTCGATCACCCGCTCGCTGCGTCGCATGGTGATGTCCTCGTCGAAGAACTCGAGCAGGTTGACCTCGCGTTTGACGTGGGGCAGGGCGATGGCGGCGGCGATGGTGATGATCAGGGCGGTGACGGCGATCCGGCCCGGGCGGTTGTTGACGAAGAGGGCGGCGCCGGTGGCGATGCGGCCGGGCTCGGAGCTTTCGCCGGCGTGGCGGCGCTCGGCGAAGTGCCCGCCCAGCACGGCCAGCACGGCGGGGACGAAGGTCACCGCCAACAGGGTGGCCGCCAGAACCCCCAGGGCGGCGAACAGGCCGAACTCGCTGATGATGTCGATGTTGGCGCTGGCCAGGGAGCCGAAACCGATGATCGTGGTCAGCCCGGCCAGGATTACGGGCAGGCCGACGGCGCGCAGCGCTCCGGCGACCAGTTCGCCGTTTTCCGCCCCCCTTCGCCGACGGCCCAGGTAGTGGCTGAGAACGTGGATGGTGTAGGCCGAGCCGACGGCGAAGAGGATCACCGGCATGGCGCTGGTCAGCAGACTGATCGGCACACCGGTCAGCGCCATCACGCCCATCGTCCAAACCAGGGAGAAGCCGACACCGGCCAGGGGCAGCAAGACACCGGAAAGACGACGGTAGAACAGCCCCAGCACCAGGGCCACCAGACCGATCACCAGCGGGGTCAGCAGGCCCAGCACGTCGAGGACGATCTGGTCCATGTAATAGATCTGAAAGGGCAGACCGCTGTAAGTTAGTTCGACGTCGGCGGAGAAGGTCTCCTCGGCCAGGGCGCGGATACGTCGTCCGACCTCGACGCGATCGATGTCCGGGGCGAAGCGGGCCAGCACCAGAGTCAGCTCCCCGGTGGGCGCCACCAGAATCCCGGTGTACATCTCCTTGTCCAGGACGTAATCGCGCAGCTCGTCGAGCTCGGCCTGGGAGGGCAGCTCGCCGGGGGGCAGCAGGTCGCCGACCTCGACGCCGCCCTCGATGGGCCGGATGTCGATGATCTCGGTCAGGGAGTTGACCGAGCGCACCGCGGGCAGTCGCCTGACGGCGTCGGTGAAGTCACGTAGCTGGGCCAGGACCTCGCGTTGGAAGACGTCGTCGGCGCCGAGGGCGACGACGGCGACGTCGGAACCGCCGAAGGCTTCGCCGATATAGTCGTAGAGACGAACGACGGGCAGGTCGGCGTCGAGGGAGGAGATGAAGTCGGTGCGGACCTCGAGGTCGCCCATCGCCACGGCGAAGAAGGCCGTCACGGCCAGAATGACAATCAGGACCGGCCAACGGAAACGGACGACGAAGCGGGCGAAGCGCTCGAACATGTCTTCTCCGGCGGTTGACGGCGCCTCAGGCGCCCTGGTGCTCCGGGGTCAGCAGGCCGTTGAACAGGACGTCGAGGAGGGTGGAGATGCGCTCGCCGGTGTCGACGACGCGCTGCTGCCAGATCCAGGGCAGTTCGAGGCCGCGCAGGGCGGCGATGAAGGTGAAGGCCAGCAGGTCGATGTCGACGGGGCGGAACTCCCCCGCCGCCACTCCACCCTGGAGAATCTCGACGAGGAGCTCGTGCTCCAGCTTGAGGAAGGATTCGCGCACCTCGTCGATCTCGGGGAAGTACTCGTCGAGGATGTCTTCCTCGATGGACAGCAGGGCCAGCTCCTGGTGGATGCAGCGGAAGTGGCTGACGGTGCAGGCCCGGAGCTTTTCGGTGAAGGTGACCGCCTCCTCGACGGCCAAGCGGATGCAGTTGATCAGCTTGTCGGCCTCGGCGGCGACCAGCTCGTCCCAGATCTGGCGTTTGCCTGCGGCGAAGTAGGTATAGATGGTGCCCTTGCCGACGCCGGCGGTGCGGGCGATCTGGTCGACGGTGGTCCTGCGGCGCCCGAAACGAACGAAGAGCTTCAGGGCGGCCTGCAGGATGCTGTCTCGCTTGTCACGGCTCATGGCTCGATCCCGCCGTCGGAGGTTTTCCCTGCGTCACGATCGCAGTTTTTGGTTGGACTGTTCCAGTCAACCTGGAGCGACTTCCGTTGCCATGCTGGAACAACCCCGCCCACTTGTTACCACCTGTGACCGTTTGTAACAAATGACCATATTGTCCCATCCGGTCATTTCGTCAAGTATTATAGCAGGCTCGGCAGCTCGGTGACAAGAAAAAAGGGGGGCTCAGGACAACGGTTTAGCAACTTCATTGGTGACAAAGGCTTGCAGACTGTCCCAAGCCGCGCGCATCGCTAGGCCTTTGCGCTGGGTTTTGCCAGCGCAGCAGCTTTCACGCAGAAAGGCTGGGAGAGAACACAGCGAGTCTGCACATTGCCTGCCGCCTTTAGCGCCGAAAAGCACAACAGTCCCGGCTGGTGGCCTCGAAGGGTCATTAGCGGCTGGACAACGGAGCAAGCAACCCCGGCCGCCACAATCAGCTCCGTTTTGGCCGAGGTTTCTCGCTGCCTGGTGCGCAAAACATATGGGCATTCATGTGTTATGGGCTCCGTACTGCCTTAGCAGCGATCTTTTGCATATATGTTAATGATTATCATCTAATTATGACCAAGCGCGAAGTCCGCTCCTGAGAATGTGTAGCGCGTTATCGGCGTCTCGATGGTTGAAGCTGAACGACCTTCCAGTGATCAAGAGTCAGTAGTTATGCTTGAAACCTCAGTGATAGGCTTTTAGGCGGCGTTTGGCGTAGCCCCGGAAGTCCTCGAGGCCGTTGATATGCACTTTGCCGTCATCCAGTGTCTTGTCATGATTGATGCGCTTGTAATGGAAGCCGTTGAGCGACAGTTTTTATGGGCCCGCCGGCCGTCGGCTTATCGGTGTAGATGGTTGGGTCCAACTCGGCCTGACGAAGGGCGGCTCGTTGCGACGCCCCCGGGGACGATGCTTGAACAACTTACCGCAACACTTATACTTATGCCGCCCGTCGGCGCAGCGGTAGTGATAGCGGTAGCTGCACCTTGGACACTTGACGTGCCTGTCTATAGTTCTCCTCTTCCTCGCCACATTGCCCACCTCGTCGGTGGCGGGATGACAGATCCGTTCACACCACTGGAAGAACCTAACTGCAATAGCTGGTGTTCTTCTCCCGTGATGATCCCATAGGTTATCGTATTGTATCTATCTGCTACAGCGATGTATCAACTCATTCGGATACCTGGATCGAGGCCTTGATGTAGTTACACGCGCGTACAGGGACAGCGACCCCGTGGGCTGCCGATACACACTAGATCACGTTCAAACATCAACAAGCGAGCGCTATCCTTCTTAGCCGGCATTCGAGGAAATCGCGCACTGTCAAAACCCGTCGTTGTCAAGTGGCCCGTTGCTTCTAGCTAACCGAACCGCCATGACTCCCCCGATATCGCGCCGGCCTGCCGGGGTAGCGGCATAGTGCAAGACCGCCGACGAGGCGGTCTGTAAGGCTTGGTCCGTCGGCGCTTGGACGACGGCGTGATTCACGCCGCAAGGGCCGCACCCGACGGAGCACGCGGAGCTGTTGCGTTTGTTCGATTAGCAGTACAGGGTGTTACGAACAGCGTTATTCGTTGAGCAGAATCTTCACTCCGCCCCAACTGGCGGGGGCCAGGTCGAACTCGTCGTCGTCGGTTTCGTCGCCGGGGTTGAGAACGTTGTCGGGGTCTCCGGGGTCGGTGTCGCCCTGGTTCCAGGTACCGTCGGGATCGAGCAGCTCATCGCCGTTGTCGACACCGCCGCCGTCGGAGTCTTGACCGGCCAATCCGCTGTCCCAGACCTGGCCGTTGCCGAAGAAGGCCAGCCCGAAATCGTTGCGCGGCGAACCGCCGCCGTTGGTATGACAGGTGTCGCAACTGTTGACTTCGCCGTTGGGGATTTTGTCAACGTTCTGCTGAAAGCCGAGGGTCAGGGCGGCGACGACCAGCAGGGCGGCAATCAAGAGCAGGCGCATGGTTTCTCCTTGGGTTCACACGGTTATGTTTTGTTTATCGATGTGTCTGTAATGTGCTTGGAATCGTATACCCCGTCTTGAACGGAACAAGGCAGTAACCTGCTGATAATACGAGCGTTGATCTTCATATAGTTATCACAAAGCGAGTAGTTAAACGTAGCGGCTTATAAAGGCGGGTACTATAGGAAAACCAGCTAGCAGCGGCTTGCCTATGCCCGGGTGGGGGCTTACGGTTTACATCTAAGTCATGTAAAAACTAGCAGTAAGGGTCTACCAAGCGCGTGTTCGATCAGCAACGGAGCAACTCCGGTGGGCGGAGAAGACCGGGTAAACCGTTCATAGTTAGTCTGATTTGGTCCGATCAGGCTGTATGAAGCCAAGTGTTTTTCTTGAGTTGTCACTTTATCACCAACTAATAATAAACTATCATCCTTTTTACTCGATGACAAGGTTTTTCTTCCGCGGAGTCGTTACTTTTATTCGTCATTTTGGTTAGTCACTTTGGTAGCAGGTCGGGTTTCCGTCAGCGGAGGGTTTCGAGCCGGCCTCCGCAAAACGATCCGCCCGGTCGCCGGTTGACACTCCTTGCCGCCGGTTGCTATACTACCCACCGTTCTGTGCGCGGGGTACCCGGCCTGTCCGCCGAACCGCAGAGTAATCCCGGTCGATGGAAACGGCTACGCTATCCCGCCGGCAATGAACGTGAACGCTCAGACAAGGGGCGACTTTTTTCAACGGGTTAGATCAACCATACAGCCGCGTTTCAGCGGCGTCAGTTCAAGCGACCGACCACGCGGTAATCCGTCGCGGCTGGTCCCAGCACTCTGGAGGTTGCCAGATGACCACCGAAGACCTTGCCAAGCGGGTCAAGGACATCATCGTCGAGGAGCTCAGCGTCGATTCCGATCAGGTCACCGAAGATGCCGCCTTTGTCGACGATCTGGGCGCCGACAGCCTGGACACCGTCGAGCTGGTGATGAAGCTCGAGGAGGAGTTCGATCTCGAGATCCCCGATGAGGACGCCGCCAACATCCGTACCGTCGGCAACGCCATCGAATATCTCAAGAAGAACCTCGATTAACCTCCGGCAACCCACGTTTTCGGCTGAGGGGGCGTCCCCGGGACGCCCCGTCTGACACTTGTCATTTCGCCCAACGCCCGCAACGCTGCAGCAGGAGCCTGACATGACACGCAGAGTCGTAGTTACCGGGGTCGGCGCCCTAACCCCGGTGGGCTTGAACGTCGCGGACACTTGGAAGGCCCTCATCGAGGGACGCTCCGGCGTGGCGCCGGTCACCGCCGTCGACGCCGAGCTTTACACCAGCAAGGTCGCCGCCGAGGTCAAGGGCTTCGACCCGAACGACTATCTGGACAAGAAGGAGGCCAAACGGATGGCCCGCTTCGTCCAGTTCGCCGTCGTCGCCAGCCAGCAGGCCATCGAGGACGCCAAGCTGGACCTCGAGGGCGTCAACGCCGAGCGCAGCGGTACGATCATCGGCGTAGGCATCGGCGACATCGTCCTGATCGAGAAGGCCGCCATCCGCTTCCACGAACGCGGCCCCCGCGGCATCAGCCCCTTCTTCATCCCGATGGTCATCGCCGACATGGCCTCGGGCCAGGTCTCGATCAACTTCAACCTCAAGGGCCCCAACTTCTGCACCACCAGCGCCTGCGCCTCGGGCACTCACGCCATCGGCGAGTCGTTCAACCATATCCGTGAGGGCCGCACCGAAGTGATGGTCTGCGGCGGAGCCGAGGCCGCTATCGGCAACCTGGGCTTCGGCGGTTTCTGCTCGATGCGGGCGCTCTCGACACGGGACTGCCCACCCGAGGAAGCCAGTTGCCCCTTCGACGCCCACCGTGACGGTTTCGTCATGGGCGAGGGAGCCGGTGTGTTGGTTCTCGAGGAGCTGGAGCACGCCCGCCGGCGCAATGCACCCATCTACTGCGAGCTCGTCGGTTACGGCGTCACCGCCGACGCCTATCACATTACCGCTCCGGCCCCGGCCGGCGAGGGAGCGGCCAGGGCGATGAAGATGGCCATCAAGGACGCCGGTATCGAGCCGGGCCACGTCAGCTATATCAACGCCCACGGCACCTCGACGGAGCTCAACGACAAGAACGAGACCGCGGCTATCCGCAGCGTCTTCGGCAAGCACGCCGACGCGATCGCCGTCACGAGCTCCAAGTCCATGCTGGGCCACGGCCTGGGCGCCGCCGGGGGGATGGAGGGGGTGGTCTGCGCCATGAGTATCAAGGAGCAGATGGTCCACCCGACGACCAACCTGCTGCACCCCGATCCGGAGTGCGATCTGGACTATGTTCCCGAGGGCGCCCGCGAGCTGGAACTCGACGTCGTCCTCTCCAACAGTCTGGGCTTCGGCGGCCACAACGCCGTGCTGGCCTTCCGCCGCTTCGACGGCTAGAGCGCAGCCGCGCAGCCGATGAACCACGAGAGCCGGGTCCGCCGACCCGGCTCCGCTTTTATACCGCTCCCATCCGCCCGCCGGCCCGTCACGCTTCTTGCAGGCCGGGTTTGAGCTAAGTCAAACCCGGCGCAACAAGCGCGCCGGGCCTCGTGTCTTCTGGTATTCGCGTCGTTAGCGAACGTCCGCGGGTGTGTAGTTCCTATCTAGCCGCAGGTTGGAGGCTCCGCGCCCCGACCTTCCGGTGTCTTAGTATGCATGTCAGGGCGCCCCTATCTCATAAGCAGACGCGACTCTGGACAGGCGCCACCCTGTTCGATTAGACTGATCGTCATAGTTCGATTGTCGCTATTGCGGTAACCCAAACACCCGTTGGAGGGACATGGAAAGAGTCATCGCTCTACTGGTATTACTCGTCGCTATCGTCACGCCTTGTCTGGCCGAAGGGGTCGCAGTCTGCCCCGACTGCGGGGCGGAGAACCCGGCGGAGGCCGACTACTGCTCCGAGTGCGGCGCCGGGCTACCTGCAATTCCGCTGGAAACCGCTGAAGACGGAATAAAGG
>WJLX01000177.1 GCA_014728225.1 Candidatus Coatesbacteria bacterium
CTCAACCTCCCTCGACCCCCACAGACAAAGGAACGTTTCTCTTAACCAGTTAGCAACTTGGCATTATACAGCAATTACTTGAATGTGGCAAGTATTTTAATTTCGTGCAAGATAAAACCCACTCTTTTTCTTCATCAAGAGTCGACAAATTCTCCCTGAACGGTTCTGCTAGTCACTAGCAATCCGTCAGTCTCGCACCCGCGATTAGAGCGTTGAACAACACCGTTGAGGCTTGCATCTTACCTCAGCGCCCGGTAAAATCGTCTTCTGTCTGACGACAGCCCGGCCTTCGCGACGAGACGAGAGGATGAGCATGAGCGAACCCCAACGGATTCTGGTCACCGGCGCCCTGGGACAGATCGGTTCCGAACTGACCTTAGAACTGCGGAGCGTCTACGGCGCCGACAACGTCGTGGCCACCGATATTCGCGAGTGCACCATCGCCGACATCGCCGAGTGCGGCTCCTTCGAGATCTGTGACGTCCTTGACCCAAACCGGCTCGCCGAGCTGTGCGAGGCCTACGACATCGACTCCATCGTCCACATGGCCGCCGTCCTCTCGGCCACCGGCGAGCGGAACCCCGACGCCTGCTGGAACGTCAACATCAACGGCAGTCTCAACGTCTTGCGCCTGGCCCGGGAGCGCGGGCTGACCCGGGTGCTGATCCCCTCGTCGATCGCCGCCTTCGGACCGGAAACCCCGCTAGAAAACACGCCCCAGGAGACCGTCCTGCGTCCGCGAACCATGTACGGCGTCACCAAGGTGGCCGGCGAGCTGCTGGCCGACTACTTCTGGAACAAATGGGGCCTCGACGTCCGCGGGCTGCGCTACCCCGGGATCATCTCCGCCAAGACCCTCCCCGGCGGCGGCACCACCGACTACGCCGTCGACATCTACTACAAGGCCGTCTCCGAACCCAGCTACACCTGCTTCGTCAAGCCCGAGACCCGGCTGCCGATGATGTACATGCCCGACTGCCTCAAGGCCACCATCGACCTCTTCCGCGCCCCCGTCGAAGGCCTCAAACACCACGGCGACTTCAACGTCGGCTCGATGTCCTTCAGCGCCGGTGAGCTGGCCGCCGCCATCCAGCGCCGCGTCCCCGGCTTCGAGGTCCGCTTCGAGCCCGACTACCGCCAGGCCATCGCCGACAGTTGGCCTTCCTCGGTCGACGACGCCGCCGCCCGCCGGGAATGGGGCTGGAGCCCCGACCACGACCTGGAGTCGATGACCGACGATATGCTCGAGCGCCTGCGCGCCCGCCACGCGGCCGGGGAGCTGTACCCGGCTTGATCAAGCGCGATAAGTCAAATACAACCGGCGATCCCCAGGAAAGGAGATCGCCGGTTTTTTTGTATCTTGAAGCTGTTAGCCGTGGGCTGTCAGCAGCTTATAATGTGGGGTTCTGTGGATCGGCCGTCAGTGACTGGAGAAGACGTTCAACTTGTGATTGAGGCTAATCGAGCTTGATTGCCGCCACGATCGAATGCACCTGTCATGGTCCGGCATATCCGTAAATTGAGCTGAGGGGAATGGAGTTACGACCTTCGTAGCTGATTGTCACATTTGTCGGCCGAGTCGGTAAGGTAGCGTAGCCGCTGTTACGGCGGTCATCAAGAAGAACCACCGGCAGGAAGAGCCACCGGCAAAGTCGCTTGTTAATTGGTTGAGTCAGGATAGCTTACTCCCGCCGCAGGCGCGACAGGGCGGCGGCGATCAACCGCTGCGGGCCGATGTCGTCGGGCAGCTCCTCTTCGGCGGCCGCCACGGCGCCGCGGGCCGCCGCACCGGGATAGCCCAGAGCCACCAGAGCGGCCACGGCGTCGGAACGCCCCGTGGTCGTCGGCGCGGCGCCCAGCTTGGGCAGCAGCTCCCCGGCGGCGTCACGCAGCTCCAGGCTCAGCTTCTCCGCTTTCTTGCGGCCGATCCCCGGCACCCGGGACAGCAGAGCGAAGTCACCACCGGTCAACGCCTGGAGCAGCTCCGTGGTCCGCAGGTTGGAAATGGCCGCCAGGGCCAGCTTGGGACCCACGCCGGAACCGCCCAGCAGCAGCCGGAAGACTTCGCGCTCGGCCGCCTCCAGAAAGCCGAAGAGGGCCGGACCCTGCTTCTCACTGTAGGTCATCTCCGTCAGCAGGATCAGCTCATCACCCACGGACAGCTTGCTCAGGCTGGTGTAGGTCGACAGCGCCACGGACACCCGGTAGCCCACGCCGCCGACTTCGATTACGGCGAACTCCGGCGTCAGCGCCGCCAGTCTGCCGCTCAAACGTTCGATCATGATTGACCGCTCCAGAAAGGGTGATCGGCCGAAAGCCGACCGTTGAAAAACGACACAGCGTCTGCGCAGGACCAGGCCGGCCGGAACTGGCACGGTTTTTGCAACTCGGCGCCCGTTTGGAGCGACGTTAACCGGCCGCCTCCGCAAAAACCGTGCCAGTTCCGGCCCGGCGGGTTTTCGCCGTGGCGTGGTTTTGGGCCGTCGTTTTTCAACGGTCGGCGGGCGGGTGGCGACTACCTTTCTCGGGTCAGGCCACCGCCAGCAGTTCGACCTCGAAGCTCAGGTCCTGGCCGGCCAGGGGATGGTTGAAGTCCAGCACGATGGTTTGTTCGTCGACCTTGGCGATGCGGGCTCGGGCGTTGTTGCCGTCCTTGAGTTCCATCTCGACGAACATGCCGACCTTGGGCTCGATGTTGTCCGGGACTTCGCTGCGTTCGAGACTGGCCATCAGCCCATCCTTGCGCTCACCGTAGGCGTCGGCGGCGGGGATGTCGATGGTCTTAGTTTCGCCGACCTTCATCCCGAGGACGCCGTTCTCGAATCCGGGGATCAGGGTTCCCGAGCCGATGACGAACTCGAGGGGTTCACGCTCCCGCGAGCTGTCGAAGACGGTGCCGTCGTCGAGGGTGCCGGTATAGTGGACCTTGACTTTATCTCCCTTGGCGGCTTGAGACATCTCAACCTTTCGTTGGGGTCGTTGTCTTGTTTGGGGCGGTTGTTTTCCAGCCGGCGGCGTCGAGGTGGGGTTGCGTTCCGGGTTGGCCGCCTTGAGGTCGTCGGGGACGGTGTTCAGGGGGACAGGAGAGGTTGACGTAGCGTCGGCAGGGGTGGACACGCCGGAGGACGAAGAAGCCGACGATGGTGAACAGCAGGGCCGTCGTCAGGATGATCGCGCCCCAGAGGTCGAGTAACTCTGTTGTTCCGGCGGCGGGGCGGGCCGTCTGCAGTCCGGCCGCGACCAGGGGCGCGGCGCCGAAGCGGGCGAAGCGAATCAGCGGGCCGCTTCTCTCCCAGCCCTCGAGGGGACCGGGGCGGTAGGGTAACAGTCTGGGTGCGCCGTGGTTGGCCGGGCAGTGCAGGATCGGCGAGTTCTCGGCGTAGTCGGGGCGGTGGGAGCAGCGGTGGCGGGTTAAGCAGACACCGCAGGACAGCGAAAGGCGCCGTAGGCGATCAGGGCCACCAGCCGAAGCCGACGGGCCCCCCGAGGACGAAGCCGGAACGGCCGGAGCCGTGAAGTCGCAGGCCGGCGGTTGGAAGGCGGTCAGCACGCCGCGTTCCCAGCGGCACAGCAGGTGTTTGCGGGCCGCGCAACCGAAGCACTCGTCGGCCGGTTTCAGGTGCAGGGCGTAGGCGTCGAGGGTCTCTCGACCATCGATGATGTTCCATCTTCAGGCCCGGCGCAGCAGGTGGGCGTTGCCCCGCCGGCCGACGAGCTCCAGCACACCGACCCGGCGCAGGACGTAGCTCAAGCGGCGGACCCGTTCGAGGCGTCGGCCGAGGGCGACGGCCAGCTCGCGGTTGGTGAAGGGCTCCGCCAGACGGCGGGGCAGCAGGCGCAGGTAGTCCGCCGGGCTGCAGAAGTTGAGGCTCTGGCTCACGTTGAGCAGTCGTCGCTCGGTGACGCGCCAACCGCGCCGGTTACGTGCCGGAGCCCGCCGTTCCTCGAGTTCAAGCAGCAGCACCTCGAGGCTCAACCCCGGTCGCCCGATCAGCTCCGGGGCGTGGACCAGCTCGTCGAACAGGTCCAGGGCGGAACCGCGCTTGGGCGATTTGCGGCTGCGGAGTTCGGCGCCGTTTTCGTCGAGATAAACCAGGCGCTTGCGCGCCGCCACGGGGTGGACGAGATGTACCCGATAGGCGGTGAGGAGTTCGGCGACCTTGCGGCGCAGGCGCTGGAAATGGCCGGTCTGGATCTCGATGCAGGTCTCACCGCGGCGGATATCGACGACGTAACCGTTGACCGCGACTTCGAGTTCATCGCCGGGCAGGGCGTAGTAGGCCTTCAACGCGGCGTGGAGGGCGCCCTCGTTGAGCAGGCCGATGCCGCTCACGGCCGGGGAGCGAACAGGTGGCTCCAGCGACCTTTGCCGCGGAGCGTGAACAAACCGCCGGTCTTCGTCTGCTCCACCAGCTCGGCGTCGGCCAGGTGATGGTCCTCGACGGCCAAGGTGCCGCAGTTTTTGAGTACCCGGTTCAGCTCGGCCAGGATCGGTTGCGGCTCGGTGAAGTTGTGCAGGACGTCAAAGAGCAGCACCACGTCGACGCTGTCGTCGTCGAGGCCCGTCGGGCCGGTCGAGGTGATGGTGCGCAGGTTGTTCAGGTCCTTGGCGGCGGCTTTGGCGGTGACCTTCTTGGCCGCCAGAGGCACCCGGTCGAGGGCGTAGACGAGGCCGGCCGGTCCGACGATCTGCGCCGCCGGGATGCTGTAGCCGCCGGGGCCGCAGCCGAAGTCCAGCACCGTCATCCCCGGGGCGACGCCGACCTCAAGCAGGATCTCCCCGAGGGGCTTGCGCTGGTAGCGCCCGGCCTCGAACTTGGCGCTCATCTCCTCGAAGGCGGCCTCGGACATCGGACCGCCGGTTTTTTCGCTCCCGCTCATCGGTTCCTCGCTGATTATCGCGCCGCGCGGCAACGAGTATAACAAACGGAACCGCCCGGCGCGGTTCCGTTGGCTTTTATGAGGGCGGGGTCAGTTCCAACGACCGCCCCGGCCGCCTCCCGAACCGCCGCGACAACCGCTGCCACAGCTTTGGCAGGCCCGCGGGTGGTTATGCTGCGCGGGCCGCCGGTTGTTCTCAAAGACTCGCCGGACGTCGCCTAGTGCGGCACCTTTTCGCTGTTCTGGCGGTTCTCCGGGGGTACCAGACCCTAGCTGTCGAAGAGGGTCGGCAGGGCCCGCTGCAGGGCCCGCTGGTGCCGGCGCTCGGCCTCGCTGACCTCGATGTCCAGGCTCTGAGCGGCGACGGGCGCTCCAAGGGCCGAGAGAACGAAGATCATTGACAGGCTGCGCATGGCGCAGCTCGTTGTTGGCTTGAGCGAGATCAGCAGCGTGATATGGTGTATATTACCAGTAAGTTGCTGGGAAATTGCGTGGGCTTATGAAAGGGAATCGGCTGGCAGCGGTTCAGTTTTTCTTTCGTTTATTATTTCTCGCAGCTTTCCTAGCATTTATAAAAAGCATTTTATTTTTATCATACTCACTTTTTAGCCATTCAATAAACGCATCATTATATACTGGACATGGATAGTGTTTAGATATATAGCAGTAAGGTGAATTAATATCTATGTTATAGTATTGTTTTACATATTGTATATCCTGTTGAGAGATCTGTTGACCTTTATTTATATATTTATTCATTTCCTCTACAACATATCCCATTCTTCGACAATGTGTTTTATCAGATTTTTCTGCTCTAAATTCTGGAGCATTTGGATCATTTGTTATTCGAATTGTATCAGATAATTTTGTAACACTAATACTATCATGTGCTTCTGCAGGAGTGTCCATAAATATTTGTATTTTATCAAAAAAATCATGCATATGTTCGTCAATTCTTTCGTTAATAAGATTTCTTATGTCGTTAGAATTTGCGATTTCAGATTTTGAACCATGTCGTACATATATAGTTCCTTTTCTAAATTCATGCTTAACTTTTTTGTCAGATTTATATTCACCATCCTTTTCAAATAATAATGGGTACTTACTTTTACTGATGTGTATAGCATTAATAATTCCATCTTTTCTTTCAATGTTTACGTGATCAATGCAGTCATATTGAGTGCCAGTATACTTATATATTTTATCAACAAGAGGGGCTAAATCAATTTTATAATCTTCATAGTTGCATATCTTTCCGTTATCATCAATATTAAATAACAATACTCCACCGTCTGTATTTGCAAATGCAACGATTTCTTTTATCAATTTTAATAATAATCGCTTGTTCTTAAGGTTGTAGTGTTCCTTAAACTCAATATACTTCGTTTCTATTGTTGTGGTTCTTGAAACTCTAAGCAATTCTGTTTTATCCATTTCTTTTCCTTTTATCGCTTTGTCGCCAGCCTGCCCCCGGGGCAGGTCTCGCGGTAGGCGCATCTGGGGCAGAAGGTGGGGAAGAAGATCGTCGTGTGCAGCAGCAGCAGGCCGACGTAGAGCGCAGCGTACCACCAGGCCGCCGTGAACAACCAGTACAGCGGGAACAGCAGGATGGCCACGACGAAGGAGATACCGAACGCCGCCGCCCGGTCGTAGGCCTTCTTCGTGTGCGCGGCATGGGGATGAAGCAGTTTGGAGAGCGGATTGGCCAGGTAGACGCCGTAGATCGCCGGGCAGAAGCGCCCCCGGTAGGGGCAGCCGACACAGCAGCGCGCCTGGGCGACATGGACGCCCAGGAGCAGCGAGAGGTAGATGACGCCCAGCCACCAGGAGCTGGCGAAGAGCAGCCAGGCGGCGCCGATCAGCGCCGCCAGCGCCGGGAGCAGCAGCAGAACGTAGTACAGCTTCTGCCGGGCGGTCCACTGATGGGGTGGGTGGGAGGACATGACGGGCTTGTGGCCGAGCTGTCGGGGACGGTCGCCCCTGCGTTATACGACTGGAGTTAGTCGATCCTGCGGCAAGAACTGATCTTCAGCCGCCATACGGGAGAAAGCCGACTTGAACGGGCCGCACCCCTCAAAGCGTAATCGGGCGGTGGACGTCAATGAAGATGGATCGTCCATGTAAAGCGCACTTCTCAGCATCAGTCGGGCGGGAACTCTGTACTCAGCCCGACTAAACCGCGCCCCGCAGCAGATGGCAGATGGCCGCCGCCAGGGCGTCGGAGGCGTCGTCCGGTGTAACCGGCTCCCGCAGGGCCAGCAGGCGCTGGACCATGAAGGCCACCTGGCTTTTGACGGCCTTGCCCTTGCCGGTGACGGCGCGCTTGATCTGCATCGGGGTGTACTCGTGGACGGGCAGCCCGGCGCGCACGGCGGTCAATACGCAGACGCCGCGGGCGTGGCCCAGCAGCAGGGCGGTGCGGGGGTTGACGGCGCTGAAGACGGTTTCGACGGCGCAGCAGTCGGGGCGGTAGGTGTCGATGACGGCGGTCAGCTCGGTGTAGATGCGCTCGAGGCGGCGGGGCAGCTCCCAAGCGGGTTTGGTGGGGATGTGACCGTAGAGCAGGCCGCGCAGGCCGCGGCCCTGCTCTTCGACCAGGCCGTAGCCGGTGCTGGCGAGGGAGGGGTCGATGCCCAGGACACGGATGGCGGCTCTCCCGGGTTAGTCGAATTCGACGTCGTCGGGGATGTCGTAATTGGTATAGACGTTCTGGACGTCGTCCTGCTCCTCGAGGGCTTCCAGCAGCTTGAGGACCTTCTCGCCGTCGTCGTCGTCGTCCAGGCGGATCTCGTTCTGGGGGATGTAGGCCAGGGAGCTCTCGAGGATCTTGAAGCCGGCGCGGTTGAGCGCTTCGTTGACCTGGTGGTAGTCGTTGTATTCGGTGAGGACCTCGAAGGCGTCCTCGTCGGTGATGATGTCCAGGGCGCCGGCCTCGAGGGCGACCTCCATCAGCAGGTCTTCGTCGGTGGAGCCGTCGATGACGATCAGCCCGCGGCGGTCGAAGGAGTAGCTGGCGGCGCCGGACTTGGCCAGGTGGCCGTCGTACTTGTCGAACAGGTGGCGGATTTCAGAAGTGGTGCGGTTGTTGTTGTCGGAGATGGTCTCGACGATCACGGCCACGCCGCCGGGGCCGTAGCCCTCGTAGAGGTGTTCTTCGATCACCATGCCCGGCAGCTCGCCCGTGCCGCGCTGGATGGCCCGTTTGATGTTGTCCTTGGGCATGTTCTGCGTCTGGGCGTTGTCGACGGCCGTGCGCAGCCGGGGGTTGGCCTCGGGATCGCCGCCGCCCTCGCGGGCGGCGATGGTGATCTCGCGGATCAACCGGGTGAAGATCTTGCCGCGCTTCTTGTCGGCGGCCTCCTTCTTGCGCTTGATCGTCGACCATTTGGAGTGTCCGGACACCAGTCGCCTCCGCAGTGGGGGTTCGCCGTCAGCCTAAGTCTATCAGTGGGATTAGTTTAGCGCTCGACGTCGCCGGTGTCAACAGCGGACGGCCGGGACGGCGGCCCATCGAGGAGCCGGCGACGCAGGGCGGGTTCCAGGACGGCGGCGGTGGTCGGACCGCGGGGACGCCCCAGAAGCAGCCCCTCGAGCAGGGCGGCGGCGGCGCTGGATGCGGTGGTCAGCTCCGGGCCGGGGCGGACGTGCAGACCGCCGAGGAGCAGCCAGGCGTTCTCGACGGGGCCCCAGGCGGCCTCGTCGGCTTCGAGCCGACGGCGCAATCCGTACCCGCCGCTACCGACAACGACGATGGTCAGGCCGGGCAGCCGTTCGCGCAACTCGGTCAGCCAGGAGTCGAGCGCCTCGAGCAGGTTCTCGTAGAGCTCGCCATAAGCCGTGGCCCGGGTCAGGGCCGTCTCATCGAGGTAGACCGGATGGGGGAAGCGCTCGTGGTAGCGCAGCTCGCGGTATCGTTGCAGGGCCGGCCACCAGCGCCGGGCGAACTCGGCCAACAACCCGGAGTCGACGACGACGGCGTCGGTCCCGGCGGCCAGCAGCCGGGCGGCCGCGTTGAGCCGCTGTTCCAATTCGTCGGCGGCCCGGCGCACCGCCGCCGAGGTGTTCAACAACGGCGGTCGGGGCAACTCGACGACGGGCGGCTGAGCTTTCAGCAACGTCGGTTGGGTCGAGGTCCGCCGGCTGAGGGCAGCCAGCCCGGTGGTATTCAAGGGGGCGGCCGTTTCCGGAACGTCGAGACGGATCAGGCAGCCGTGATCGCCCAGTTCGGCAAAGCCGTTAAGGCGACCTTCGGCCCACAGGCGCTCGAGATGGGTCAGCGCCAGACCATCCAGCCGCAGGATCAGCAGCCGCAGCGGCGGCGGCTCGACGGGCTCCACGTCGCGCAGGCGCAGCCCTTCGAGACGCAGCGAGCAGCCCCGCGCCAGGACGGTGTTGGCGGCCTCCTCGAGCAGGGCCGCCAGCCGCGGCCTCAAAGGGCCGTAGAGTTCGAGAGCGCTCAGACGACGAGCCATCCGGCCGAGCAGGGGCGGCAGGATGTACTCGGGCAGGTGGTCGAGCCCCGGACCCAACCGGGCGCGATCGGCGGCCAGGCGTTTGGGATCCAGCGTGCGAACCGCTCTGAGGCTCACCTGCACTGCGCTGCCCCGACGATCGCGCAGCGTTAGCTCCAGCCGCACCTCGCGCCGCCGGGCGATGACCTCGACGGACCGGCCGGGGAGGTCGAGGCGGCTTTCGGCGGCGATGCTCCAGCCGCCGTCGCCTTCATCGACCAGCAGCAGCTCGTCCGCCCGCGGCGTCATCGCCAGGGCCAGGTAGAGGACGATACCGGTCAGCAGACCGAGGCCGAGGACACCTGTGATCCGCTCACGCATCGCCGTGTCCGCGGGTTGAGCGTACTGTAGCGCTCGGCTTCATAAGCCTTATTCTACCGCAGTTCGCCGCCGGGACCAAGCCCGACGGTCCAGGCCCGGTCGCCGGTTTGTGTGTCGGGACGCCTCGAGGCGTCCCGGTTCATCTCTGTGAGTTAGCTCAACCCGCTGGTATTCAGTCGCCGTTCTTGCCGCTGGTCAACTCGGCGAAGGCTCCCAGGGAGCCCAGGGTCTTGACGGTGTCGAAAGGCAGGAAGACGGTGTTGGAGCCCTCGCGGGCGTTGTCCTGCACCGCCTTGATGTAGCCCCGGGTCAGCAGGTAGGTCGAGGTGTGCTCGCCCAGCTTTGCCTGGATGCCGGCCACGGCGGCGGCCTCGGCGGCGGCCTCCAGCTCGCGGGCCTTGGCCAGCCCCTCGGCGCGGAGGATCTCCGCCGCGCGGTTGCCCTCGGCGTGGGTGATGGCGGCCTGCTTGGCGCCTTCGGCCTTGGTGATGCTGGCCTGCTTGGAGCCCTCGGCCTCCTTGATCATCGCCCGGCGCTTGCGCTCGGCGGTGACCTCGGCGCGCATGGCCTCGAGGAAGTCGGCCGGCGGAGAGACGTCTTGCAGCTCGACGCGGTTGACCTTAACGCCCCACTTGTCGGTGGCCTCGTCGAGGATGTCGCGCAAGCGGGCGTTGAGGGAATCGCGGCTGTCGAAGGTTTCGTCGAGCTCCAGGGCGCCGATGGCCGTGCGCAGGCTGGTCTGGGTCAGCCGCTCGATGGCCAGGGGAACGTTCTCGATCTCGTAGACGGCGCGGCGCGGATCGGTGATCTGGTAGTAGAGCACGGCGTCGACGGTCAGTACCAGGTTGTCCTTGGTGATCACCTGCTGGGCGGGGAAGTCCAGCAACTGCTCGCGCAGGTCGATGACGTCGGTCCAGTAGTACTGGCCCCCCACGGAACCGCGCCCGCTGCCGTCGACGACCCTGGCCCCGTGGGGCTTGTCGGCGCCCGCCACCTGGGGGCGGCTGTCGGGTTTTGTTTTGTCGAAGGTGACCGAGGTGGTGTCGATGACCCGCAAGGGCTTGTCGAAGAAGGGCAGCACCATGTGCAGGCCGCTGTCCAGGACCCGATGGAACTTGCCCAGGCGCTCGATGACCATCACGTGGGCCTGGGGAACCTGGCGGAAGCCCTTGAGGGCGATGATCAGGATCAGGATGAAGGCCACGCCGAGAACGATGTAGAGACCCAGCATTGTTGCTCCTTTCTGGTCGGTGGTCGGGGTCGGCTAGAAGTTGAACTCCTCGTCGCCGATGATGATGCGGATGGTGCGGAAGGCGATGCCCTTGGAATCCATCTCCAGGACTATCTCTCCGTCAACCCCTTGTTGAGCCAGCTCGTAGAAGCGGTCCCGCTGGACCTCATCGTCACAGAAGTCACCGCCGATAACGATAGACTTGTCCAGGGCTTCCCAACCGACATACTGGTTTGTTCCCTTGAAGGTGAACTGATACTCACCGTACCTCCACGCCGTTCCCATCATCATGATCGGATCTCCGGCCGTGTAAGTCAGACGCCCGGGAACACGGATGGTCTGATTGGCATAGGGTTCGGAATCAGCAGCGAAAGCCGATGCTGAAACCAGAGTACCTCGACGGTCCCATTCACGGTCGATGGCCGCCAGCAGCTTGTCAACCCGGCGAACAGCGTCGGTGTCGTCGTAGGTCGAGCCGATGCTGCTCAGCTCGGTTTCCGTCTTTTCCAGCTCTTCGTCCTCGGCGCTCTTGAGACCCTCGGCGAAGCCCTCGAAGGGAGCCAGAGCCCGCAGGCAACGCTCCTCGCGGATTGCGGAGTAGGTCGAGGCGGCTTCTTCGTTGAAGGCCTCATCGGGGTAATCGGCAACCAGTCGGGCGTAGAGACCGTCGGCCCGCTCCAGGGCCGCATCGTCGGCCTCGCCGACGCCGTCGGCGGAAACGACCAGCCGGGCGCTGCAGAGCCGGCCGACGGGGGTGGTCTCGAGTTCCTCCAGCTCAGCGCTTACTGCGTCCAGTTTGGCGCGGACCTCGTCGCGCTGCGTGGTCAGGGCGGCGATCTCGTCGTTGAGTTCGATCTCGCGCTCGCTGGGGCCGCAGCCGGCCAGCAGCGTCGACAACAGGATGCAGGCGGCCAGTAGCAGTCGTCTGTTCATTGTTCTTCTCCCTCCTCAAGTTGCTGGATCTCCGGAAAGGAACGCAGTTCGGCGAGCTTGAGGCCGGCCTCGTCCAGCTCCTCCTCGAGCCGGACAATCTCCTCCTTGAGTTCAGCGCGCTCTTCCTCAAGATCCGCTATCAGTTCCTCGTCCTCACAAGCTGCGAACAAGCCTGTGCTCGCCAGTAACAGTGTCAGCGGTACGTACCTCATCCATCCTCCTTTTCACTTGGGTTGCGGTGGATACGAGTTCAACACCCCGCCCCGACAGGACGGGTCGTAGGGGTCGCGCTCAGTGAACCAGCGGCGCGGGTTCGGCCAGGCGCTGGACCTCGGCGGCGGTGATGACGATCCCGCGCTCCCGGTAGGTCTCGAGGTCGAAGTAGTAGGGTTCGAGCAGGCGGTCGAGGAGGCCCCGGGCCCCGCGGGCGCCCAGCCCCTTGGCGCGGGCCAGGGCGGCCAGGGCGGTCAGGGCCGCGGCGGTGAACTCCAGCTCGACCTCCCGCGAGGCCATCAGCGCCTGATGCTGCTTGACCAGGGCGTTTTTCGGCTCGGCGATGACCCGGGCCAGGTCGGTGTCGGTGAGCTCGCCCAGCTCGCAGACGACGGGGAAGCGGCCGACGAACTCGGGCAGCAGGCCGAACTCGATCAGGTGGGCCGGGCGCAGGGCGGGCGTGGCGGGTTCTTCCGTGGAAGCGCCGAAGCCCAGGCGGCTGGTGCGTTGTTCGCGACGACGCAGCTCGTCGAGTCCGCAGAAGGCCCCGCCGCAGATGAACAGCACGTGGCGGGTGTCCAGCGTGGCGAACTTGCGGTGGTAGAACAGGCTGCCGCTCTCGGGGAACCTGGCCTCCGCGCCCTCGACCAGGGTCAGCAGGGCCTGCTGGACGCCTAGTCCGCCGACGTCGCGGCGCCGCTTGTCCGCCGAGGCGGCCAGCTTGTCGATCTCGTCGATGTAGATGATGCCGTAGCGCGCCGTCTCGAGATCGCGTCCCGCGGCGGCGTAGAGGTCGTAGAGCAGGTCCTCGACACTGCGGCCGACGTAACCGGTCTCGGTCAGCGAGGTGGCCTCGCTGATCACCAGGGGGCTCTTGAGCAGCCGGGCCAGACTCTTGACCAAATGTGTCTTGCCGCAGCCCGTCGGGCCGACGAGGAGGATGTTGGACTTCTCCAGCTCGGTTTCGCCCCGGTAGCGGATGCGGCGCAGGTGGTTGGCCACGGCGACGCTGACGGCGCGCTTGGCGGCCTCCTGGCCGATGACATGCTGCTCGAGGTGGGCGTAGATCTCCCGGGGGCTGAGTTCGCAGTCCAACTCGGCTTTGACCTGTTTCCCCTTGCCGTCTCCGCTGTTCTCATCGTCCCCGTTCTCCTCGCGGCAATCCGTTTTGAAGCGTTGGTGGATCTGTTCGAGGGCGTTGCGGTAAGTACGCCAGTCCTTGTTGTGCAGATGCTTGGCGGCTTGCCGCAGGTTGTGGTTGAGCTTCATCTGGGCCATGGCGAAGGGCCGCTTGCGCTGCGCCTCGCCGAAGGCGCAGACCTCGTCATAGGCCTTGTCGCACTGCTCCAGCTCACGCAGCTCGATTTTCAGGCTTGCGCAGTAGCGCTCGATGATGTTGCACAGCCCGGTCTCGTCGAAGTCGACGTTCTCCGTGCCCAGTTCCAGCAGCTCGGCCAGCCGGTGACGGTACTCGCGACCACCCTTGCTCTGCAGCTTTTCGTGGATCCCCCGGCAGCGTTCCTCGAGCTTGTGCAGCTTGCGGTAGCGGCGGGCCGGGCGGCGGGAGCGCGTGGTCATCAGCTTGTCCAGGCGCCGGGCGGCCAGGCGGCTCGTCAACCCCCGACCGCCGACGAGGAGGACGCCCAGCAAGGCCCAGCCGCCGGTGACTAACAGGCTCAAGCTCAGAGCCAACCCGCCGGAGAGGGCGACCTCGGCGCCCCACAGCCAGAGGTCGACGCGGACCAGGGCGGCGCCGGGCACCAGCTCCAGCAGGACCAGCAGACCGACAGCGAGGGTCGTCGTCACGGCGACGGCCAGCCCCAGATCGGGCCGGACGAGGGCCTCGAGACACCCGGGACGGGGCTGGTACTGCAGGTGTTCGCCGACGACGGCGGGCCGGGCCGCCCGCTTGAGCTGGCCCGGGAAGCCGAGCTGGAAGGCCCTCAAGCCGCCGTAGATGAGCAGCGCCGTCGGCGGGGTCAGCAGGGCCGCCGCCCAGAGAGCCGCCGCGGCCGTTCCCAGCCGAAACAGCAACACGCCGACGACGGGGGCCAGCAGGACGGCCAGAACCAGTCCGGCCAGCTTGATCGCCCGGTTGATCATCGTATCCCTCCCTCGAGCAGTTTCTCCCGGATCTCCTCGAGCACGATCACGGCCTCGGTACGGCGCCGGGGCAGGCTCTCGAGCACCACGGCGGGCAGTTTGATGTAGTCGAGGTCGGGGCGGCAGATCAGGCGGACGGTCAGGTTGGGGTGTTCGTCGATGAAGCGGCGCGCCATGGGAGTGCTGATGTTCCAAGCGATGGGGAAGGTGTTCTTGTCGTCGAAGCGCAGGCGCAGCAGCCGGTCTTCGGCGAAGGGCACGTAGGCGCAGAGGACGACGGGACGGTTGTTCAGGCGGTACTCGTAGGAACGGGCATGCTCGGGACCGTAGTTGTAGACCTCGACGGCGGCGGTCTCGAGGTCCCGGGGATCGTTGAACCAGCGGGCGGGATCGACCATGCACCAGGGCCCGCCCCGGTCGGCCCGGACGACGAACAGGCGGGTCAGCAGCTTCTCGGCCTGGAGTTTGATCCGGTGTTTCATTGATTGCCTCCTTGAAGCGCTTGGCAATGGTGGGAGATTGGCTGAGGGCGGTGTCGCTCAGGCGGGATGTCGGCGTTCTATCGCAGCCGCACGCAGTCGCCGAGGGGCGGGGTCTCGGTGTTGCCGTCGGCGGTCAGGCACCACAGCACGGGTAGGCCGTCGTACCCCTCGGGCCAGGGGGCGTAGCCGTCTGTCAGTACGACGTTGTACCGGCCCCAGTGGGAGTTCTCGCTCACCCAGTCGAAGGCGTTCTGGAAGTCCGTTCCGCCCCAACCCAGTATTCGCAGCCCCATCCAGTCGCCCCGCCGGTAGTGGTGGATGTACTCGCCGTTGATGCGCTCGACCATGTGGTCGAAGATCAGCAGGCGGATGCGCAGCAGGTGGGAGATGGCCTCCAACTCGGAGAAGAACTGCTGCAGGTGGGTAGGCTTGATGCTGCCGGAGACATCAACCATGACCAGGATGTCGGCCTTGGCGTGACGGCTGTGCCCCTTGACGCCGAAGACGGGCCGGCGACGGTTGGGCCGGGCGTAGGTCGGACGGCTACCGCCCAGATAACGGCCGATCAGGTTGCGCAGCCGCTGACGCCAGTCGATCAACGGCACGTCCAGGGCCTCGAGCAGGCGGGGCAGGTCGCTGGGGCCTTTTCCACCGGATTGCGAGTAGGCGCTCTTGAGTACCCGGCGCAGGATGATCCGGTAACTCTCCTCGTCGGGAGCATCCATCCAGGCGCCGTGGTCCATAAGACGCTCCAGCAGGGCCTGGGGGTCGCCCTCGAACCATAGGGGGATGGTGCCGCGATCCGTGTGCAGATGCAGCTTCTCGCCTCGCAGCATGGCCTCCAGGCTCCGGGCCAGCTCCTCGTAGCTCATCCGCGGCAGCCAGCGGACCAACTGCTCCAGCGCTGTGCGGCAGGAGAGCTCCTCGGGCAGGAAGACGCTGGCCTTTTCCAGAAACTCGTCACCGGCGATACCCTCGAGGTGGGGACAGCTTTTGTGGCCGTGGATGACGGCGTCCATGGCCCAATTGAGGGCGGGGTGGTTGCGGCAGGCTTCCTTGCCGAACTGCCTGGCGCGCAGGGGGTGCAGGTGCAGGATGTGCTCCAGCTCGTGGCGTAGGATGGTCTGAGTCTGACCAACGCTCAGCCTGTCGACGAACTTCGGGTTGTAGGCCAGCACGGGACGGCCGTCGCGGTCGATCCAGACCGCCATGGTCTTGACCCGCTTCTCCCGGGGGCCGACGGTGGTGAAGTAGTTGATCAGATAGCCGTAGAAGGGCGTTTCGTTGATCAGGCGGCAACGGGCCAGGTTGATCTTCTCCAGGGCACTCAAGCGGGTCTCAGTCGACGAGGACACCCTCCACCTCCCCGTGGCTGTGTTCGCTCTCAACGGGACGGGCGGTGCCCCTGGTCAGCTCGCCGAAGGCCGTGCAGAGATCGGTGCGTGGGGCCATCAACTGCAGCCAGGCGTCGGGGTCGTTCTTCTCCGGGGCCACCACCTCGAGGACCTGCTTCAGCGCCGCCGGTCCACCGAGAACAGCCACGCTGTA
Source organism: Candidatus Coatesbacteria bacterium (assembly GCA_014728225.1). Lineage (NCBI taxonomy): Bacteria > Candidatus Coatesiibacteriota > Candidatus Coatesiibacteriota bacterium. The sequence continues at coordinate 16,224 of WJLX01000177.1, forward strand.
GCCCTCGCAGATGTCGAGTTCCCGGGCCCCCACCCGGGCGATCACCCGGGCCAGTCCCAGGACCAGGTCCCAGTTGGCGTTGTCGGCCTGGGGACCGAGAAGCAGGTCCAGCAGGTCCAGCACGTTGTGGCGGCGTCCGGGATGCTTGATCTCCTCGATCTTGCCCAGCAGGCTCCAAACGAGCTGGCGTACACCGTTGCGGCTGAGGTCCAACACGTCGTTCTTCCAGTACTCGCGGTCGTTGTCCAGGATCAGCGCCAGAGAGATCAGCGGTTCGGTGTTGAGGAAATCGTCCACCAGGGGCAGGCCGATCAGGCCGCCCAGAACGCGGCGATGGGCCTCCTCGCCGTAGATCCCCAGCCTTCGGGACGCGGTGTTGACCCGCCCGACGGCTTCCCAGCTCCGCGGCGAGGGGTAGACCTTGACCCCTTTATCGACGGGCTGGGCCTTCTCGTCCTTGGCGTCCAGTTGCAGCGGCCGGCCGAGGAACATCGAGCCCAGATCGCGCTCGGAAGTGTAGGTCAGGATCTTGCCGATCTCGTCACCGTCGAGCTTCGGCAACCGCCCCATGAAGGCGGCCCATTCGATCATGTACTCATCGTCGACCTCGACCTCGAGGAAGCAGAAGCGGTCGAGGAAGGCGGAGTCCAGCAGGGCGTTCTGGGAGTAGGCCGAGCTGCGTGGCGGGTTGCTGGCCGCCACCACGTCCCAGCCCGCCGGCAGGCGATAGCGACCGCAGCGGTGGTAGACGGCGCCATCTGTGTCGCGCTGATGCTCGATGAGTTGGAAGACGGCCTGCTGGACGTCGAACTGGGCGCGGAACAACTCGTCGAGGAACAGCAGCCCCCGCTCGCCGTGGACCTTCTCCTGGGGCAGGATCGTCGGCGGGGCGAAATTGGTCAGCTTGCCGTCGGCGGCGTCATCCAGGTAGGGCAGGCCGGTGAAGTCGGCGGCTTCATGGAGCGAGCCGCGCAGGTTGATGTAGTCCGTCGGGGCCTCGTCGCCCCACAGCTCGCGCCGCAGGCGGGCGAACTCGCTGGATTTTTCGTAGCACAGGGCGCGGACCAGGGCGCTCTTGCCGATCCCGCGCTCGCCGACGAGCAGCGGGGTAACATCGGCGGCCAGGCTGAGGGTCAGCTCCTGGGCGATCTGCAGTAAACCGGGCATCGGGCCTCCTTTTGTAGTATTTCACAGTTAAATAATAACATGACCCCCTGACAGATCCGGTCTATCAGGGGGCCAAGACTGGTAAGGGAGGAGCTCGAGTGCAGTTAAGCGCTCTTCACCACCGGGCTGCCGGGGGGATGGTGTTCACCGGTGGACCGCTCTCTCCCCCGTCGACAGAATACTAACGCGGGGGTACGACATCCGGGGTCGGGGCGGTAACACTTTTTTCCATCCGTCAGCCGCCGCCCCAACACTCAGCAGGTCAAGCAGATGCGGGCTGAAAAACCGCCTTCTCTTCTTGGGGATACCTTAACGCTCATGGGTCGTCATATGTGTGATTGTCTTGTCTTCACGAAAGTTAACGGGATGCCGTCATGTCACGAGCAATGGAGGCGCTGTGGCCGCCGGCTCAAAGGGTAATCCCGACAGGCATGTCACGTGTGCAAAGTGCAACTATCGCTATCACTACAGGTTAGGCGACGGGCGGCGGATGTGCAAGCGCCGTAGAAAACGCTTTAACTATAAACCGGCTCGCCGTGGGCTTTCAGCAGAACAGCGTGAGTTGATCGCCGCGCTGTTTTGGCTTGAAGCAACCGCGGCC
>WJLX01000178.1 GCA_014728225.1 Candidatus Coatesbacteria bacterium
AAGCCGCCGACACCGGTGCCTGACGGCGGTCGGCGCAAGACGACCGAAGATCTGCGGCGGCAAGGGCGGCTCCCGGCGCCGACTCCGGCGCCCACCGGCAGCCAATCGGCATTTCGTCATCCAAGCGCCCGGCGCTGAAACGCTCGTCCGAATCGAGCCACAAACCGCCAATAATCCGACTCAACCCATCCATCAAACGATCCCCCGCCCCATCTTACGAGGATAACGGCAGCCATGCACAAACGCCTTCTCATCCTGCTGTTGATACTGGTGGGTTGCGTCCTGGCCCAGGACGACGAGTTCGTCGAGATCACCGATATCGACATCACCGCTCGGCCGCCGGTGCCCCAGGCCATCAGCTTCCTCTACCGCACCGAGCCGGAATTCGAGACGGTGATGCTGCGCCAGACCTACGAGAGCCAGATCCTCAACCCCATCGACAAAGAGGAGTTTGAGGGTGGAATGGAGTTCGGCACGGGAACGATCAAGAATCCGGCCATCTGGCTCTCCACGGGAGCCGGGATCGCCGCCGGCCTGACCGCCGGCTACATGGACGCCAACGGCGAGACCGCCAACGCCAACTGGCTGGTCGGTTCGGCCGGAGTGGCCCTGATCACCGCCACCGTCCTGATGCTGATCGAGCGCTGACCCACCGCAGTACCCTCGCTTTTCCAGCTTCAACCACACCCCGTCTCGGTCCTCGTGGCCGGGACACCCGCAGTGCATCAACCCCCCCCGGGCGGCAGTGCCGTCCGCACCCGAAAGGAGCGCATGGATAAATTATTCACCATGTTCGACAAGGGCGGTGAGTTTATGTACATCATTCTCGCCGTGCTGGTCTTCAGCATCGCCATCATGCTGGAGCGAGTCTACTTCGTGATCTTCAAGAGTTCGTTGAACACGAAGACCTTTATCGCGGAACTGGAGAAACTGATCCAGAGCCGCAACATGGAGCGGGCGATCGCGCTGTGCAACACCTCTAATTCGGCGCTGGCCCGCGTTCTTCGGGAGGTGGTCAAAAACCATTCCGGCAGTCAACGAGACATGCAGGTAGCGGCCGACGCTAAAACCCTCGAGGTCATTCCCGAGCTCGAGAAGCGGACCAGCTACCTGGATATGTTCTCCCAGATCGCGACCCTGCTGGGTCTGTTGGGTACGATCGCCGGGCTGATGGACGCCTTCGAGTCTCTCAAGGTCGCCGCGCCCGACGAAGCCGCCAGCAAACTGGCCGACGGTATCAGCCAGGCCATGCTGACCACCATGTTCGGTCTGACCGTGGCCGTGCCGACCATCGTCGTGGCCTCGATCATCAAGAACAAGACCGAGCGGATCATCAGCGACATCGACCAGTACTCGGTCAAGATCAGCAATCTCATCACGGCTACGAAGGGGTAGGCGATGGCTTTCGCACCCAGTGCAGCACGACGAGGCGGCAAGGACAAGGGCGCCTCGAGCGAGGACCATCTGATCCCGGTGATGAACCTGATGATTATCCTGATCCCCTTCCTGCTCCAAGCCGCGGTCTTCGTCACCACGGTGGCCATTCAGGTGACCCTGCCGCCTCAAGCGGCCGGCGGAGGCAGCGGAGCGGGAGCCGGAAGCCAGCAGAAGATCCTCATGGTCGGGATGAGCGCCCAGAACGGGTTCCTGGTCACCAACGATCGGGGCACCCTGCCCTGGATCGGACTGACACCCGACGGCGATTACGACTACGAGGAACTGCGCCGGGTTCTCCGGGACAAGGTCAAGACAATGGATGTCTACAAGGACCATGACGAGGTCATCCTCGCCATCCAGGACACCATCCCCTTCACCGCGGTCATCGACCTGATGGACGCCGTGCGGGGCAACCTGGTCAAGGTAGAGATCAAAACCGAAGAAGACGCCGCCAAATACGGGGTCGACCTCAAGCCCGGACAGGTACAGAACGTCTGGGTGGCCGAGCTATTCCCCAACATCATTTTCGGCGGCGCGGCACCCCAGTAACCGAACACGAAAGGAGGTGAGACATGCCCGGTGCCTGGGCACCGTCCAAGCTTCACAAACGCGAGAAGGAAAAGGCGGAACTCAAGATCACCTCGATGATGGACATGATGACCATTATCCTGGTCTTCCTGCTCAAAACCTTCTCCACCCAGGGCGACATCTCCAGTACCCAAGCCGCCCTGACCCTGCCCGAATCCGACGCCCGCAACCAGGCCGGCGTAGTGGACCGCCTGGCCGTGGGTGAAAACCATATCTTCTTCCTGGACAAGGAGGTGATGAACACCCAGGAAGCCCTGGCCGGCAATGACGTAACCATCCAGAAGCTCCTGTCCCCCTTGGAAGCACGGGTCAAGGAGATCGAAGAGATGCAGCGCATGGCCAACCGCGAGGATGACGAAGCCTACAAGGTCCTGATCCTCGCCGACCGAACCCACTACTACAGTCTGATCAAACGTGTCGTAGCAACGGCGGCCCGTGCTGGATACCTCAACATCACGGTCGCCGCCACCCAGGTCCAACCCAAGTTCGAATGATCAACACTCCCCACAAAGGAGCCAGCCATGAGTAACGGACCCAACGAGGTCCTCGGCCTGGTCGTCTCACGCGGGGACCGTATCATCAAACGCCTGGTGCCGGAGAACGACACCATCACCGTCGGACAGGCGCCGGACTGCGACGTAGTCCTGCAGCACGATCCGTCGGCTCCGATGAAGCACCAACTGGCCGTCAAGCGCGGCGATGAGTACGAGTTCAGCATCGACGAAGAAATGAGCGGTAAGATCCACGTCGGTGACTCGACCATCTCACTGCGTGATCTGCGGGTTTGCGGTTTCCTGCCCCGCAGTAAACACGGCTATGTCTTCCGCGCCAACAGGCATAAGAAAGGCCAAATCAAGGTCTCCGATATCACGATCCACTTCGGGTATTTCAAGCCAAGCCCGAAGCAGGTCGCCGGAGAGCCCAAACTGGCCGATGCGGTTACCTCGGGCCTCTATCTGGAACAGGATCAGAAGGTCTTTCTGGGTTTTCTGGGGTTCTCCTTCATACTCGGAGGCTTGTTTATCCTGGGTACTGAACTGGCCGAACCCCCGACCATCGAGGAACTACTAGCTGAACAGTACGACGTCGAAGACGTCGAGATAGAAGTACCGACCGATGTCGTCGCCGAAGGCGGCGATAGCGGTGAAGAAGAAGTCGCCGAAGTAGTCGCCAACACCACCTCCGAAGGTGCGGGGACCGGTGGCAGCGGCGGCGGCGGCGGTGCCGACGCGGCCAGCCAGGGCGCAGCCATGGGCTCGGGCGCTGCGGACTTCATGCTCCAAGCCATCACCTCCAACATCGTCGCCGCAGGCGGCGGTATGACCGGGATTACCAGCGGCCAGGGCTCGGGTCTGTTCGAGTCCGGCGGCACCGTCTCTGTTGCAGGCGGTGGTGCGGGCGCCGGTGGTACCGGTGGTGACGCGGCGGCCGGATTCGGTTCCGGTGGCACGGGCACAGCGGGTATCGAAGGCACCGGCGGAATGGGCAGTTCCGATCTGCCCCAAACCGTCTACGCCGCACCCGTCGTCGTATCGCCGCAGATCGATCAGGGCGGCTCGACGGCCTCCAGCGAGGGCGTCAGCAAGGTCGCCAGCTTCTTCGCCTCGCGCGCCGGTACGATCAAACGCATCTACCAGAGCTACCTGGGCGACAACCCCGGCCTGTCCGGGCGCATCGTCCTCAACGTAACAGTAAACAACGGGGCCATTTCGGCGAGCGTTGCCAGTAACTCCACCGGCAGCGGCGCCCTGGCCAATGAGATCGTCGGTACGGTTAACAGTTGGTCCGTGTTCGGGGTCGACGGGGTCGTAAAGTTGAAAGTCCCGTTCAACCTCGAGCCGCAATCCTAACCCGCGGAACCACGGTTCCGAAACGGGGTGATTGCGGCGGGTTCCGCCCAGCGCGGAACGCACGGGTCGTCAAGACCCGCGGACTAATACCCCGTATCGGGAGATCTCAACACCGGAGGGTCGCAATCGCGGCCCTCCTTCTCATCCCGCCCGGCCCGGAGACCTTTTCTACTCGAAACCGTACGACACTTCTATTCACCGGCGGCGGAACCGGCACGGTTTTTGCGGAGGCGAACCGTTACCAGCGTTATTAACGGTCGCCGAGATGCAAAAACCGTGCCGGTTCCGCCGCCGCAGGTGGTTGATCGATGCGCGGATTCACCTTACGGGCCAAGGTCTCCGGGCCTTCAGGCAAGCCACCCCGCCCTGGTCTGCTTGTATTGCTGTGCTGGTCGGTCCTTTTGGCCGGGAGTCCCCCGTTTCACGCGACCTTTTACTTGACCACTCAGGACTGCTGGGCTAAACTATTACTTGGTTTAGGCTTGAATAGCTCTTTGTGCGGCCGGTGCAGTCGATTGCTCCAACTGGCTTGGCTCCAGGTGGGTGATACTGATAGCACCGGTGCGCCAGGGATCCGCGAAAGTTAACCGGTGAAGGTTGCGATGGTCGCAGACGAGAAAAAGAACCTGTTCCTCAAAATCGACGGCAAGCAGTACGGACCTGTCTCCGTGGAGACTGTCAAGCGCTGGATCGAGGAGAATCGTTTTGGCGCCAACGACTACCTGCGCAAGGTCGATCAGAACGTCTGGGTGCAGGCCAAGAACGTCAAGCACTTGAACATGATGTTCCACAAGACGCGCAAGGTGGACCGCACCCGCGTCTTCGGCGACTGGATCGAGGGGGTCAACACCGGTGCACTGACCGCGTTGACCTACGAGGGTCAGAAGGCTGAGCGTGAGCGCATTCAGGCTGAGCAGGAGGCCCTCGAGCAGCAGCGCCGGGAGCTGGAGGAGCGGGCCAAGCTGGTCGAGATGTCCAAGGAGGAGGCGGCGGCCCTGGACAAGCGCCGCGCGGAGTTGGCGGACGCGGAGCGTCGTCTGCAGGCTGAGAGCGACGAGATCCAGCGGATGGAGACCCAGGTCAAGAAGCGTCGTCGCAAACAGACCATTCTGGTGACCCTGATCATCGCCGTCGTCGTGGCCGTGGGCATCTGGCTGGTCATCGACCTGACCGGCGCCCGCCGGGATCTCGAGGAGCAAATCGCCCAGATCGACGAGCGCTTGGGCGAGATCGATAAGCGGTTGGCGGCCATCGACGATCAGATCTCCCAGGCCCGGGCCGCCGGCGACACGGCCCTGGTCGCCGAGCTCGAGGAGCAGCGCGCCGCCCTGCAGGAGGAGCGCGTCGTACTCGAGGAGGAACTGGCCGAGGTCACCGAGGAACGCCACGCCGACGAGCCCGAGGTCGAGGAAACGGAGGTTGAACCCGAGGGCCGTACCGGACGGATCGCCGTGGCTGGGGACATCCAGATCACCGGCGCCGGCGCCGGGCACAGCGACCGTTCGAAGACCACCGTGGCCGCCTACGTCAACAGCGCCCTGTCTTCGGCCCGCGGCGAATACAACGAGCTGCTCAAAACCGATCCCAACGCCGCCGGTTCGGTAACGCTGATCTTCACCATCAATCCCGATGGTTCGGTTTCCGGAGCCACGGGCTCCAACAACAACCTGCCGGCGGGCAACCTGTTCGGCGCGATGATCCGCTCCTTGCAGGGGATGCGTTTCCAGCCCATCGAGGACGGGAGTGTCAAGGTCAGCTATCCGGTTTCGCTGAGTCCGAATTAGTCTTTGCCGCCAGTCGCGTGTCTTAAAGGACGGTCGCGGGACCGTCCTTTTTTCGAGCTCCCGCACGTTTTGGATCGTTCTACTGTATGTGGATAACACCGCCTCAATTGTACGGGAAACTGACTATCCAGACACAGAGCATTTATCGCGTTGACAGCTTTTGCGCCGGGTGATTGATGGTTCTAATTGTTTGACATCGATAGGTAGAGGATCAGCGACACATTGAGCAGGATATCAGCGTCCCACAGTGGATCGAACAGCGCCGGACGACCGCCGGCATTTCCGCCACGCAGAGAGAAAGACTATTGGCATCCCACACACTCCCGGACCATTCCGCCGGGAGGGGATACCGCTGTTTCAAATCACAAAGGGATTATCACCTAATTATGAACAAGCGTGAAGTATGCTCCTGAGGTAGTTTAGCGCGTTTTCGTCGTCGCGATGGTTGAATCTGAACTCCATCTCCCTGATAAACAGCCTGAAGTTGTGCTTGAAACCGCCGTGGTCGG
>WJLX01000179.1 GCA_014728225.1 Candidatus Coatesbacteria bacterium
CCGACCACGGCGGTTTCAAGCACAACTTCAGGCTGTTTATCAGGGAGATGGAGTTCAGATTCAACCATCGCGACGACGAAAACGCGCTAAACTACCTCAGGAGCATACTTCACGCTTGTTCATAATTAGGTGATAATCCCTAGTTTAATTGCATAGTGACGGGATCATCTGACGACGAGGGCTCTGCAAACACCACTAAGATATTCATAGACAAGGTGGATGGTGAGGAGGCCAGGTTGCGTAAAGGGTGCTAACGATCCGGGGCTGTTCGCTCCACCACCGGGCACGGTTAGTCCCATCAGGGCGGGTCTACTGCTGTTACCGTTCAACACCGACCATCACCGGGAAAGCACCGGCGAAACCGCTGCCGGTGAAGAACTCTCTACCTTGCAAGAGATTTGAAACAACGGTTTCCACTACCACGAATGGTCCGGTAGCGTGTGGGTTGCCATATGATACTGGACTTGCTTCACTTTTCTGCGGCCGTCGGCGGCGCAGTGGGGGTTTAGTTGCTCTCACAGCAGCGCGATCCTGCGGCAAAGAAAGTGGAATGGGGCGGAGGGAAGCTGCCGTAAAGTGCGCAGGCCGGCGGGGGTTTTCACGCTGTCGGGAGCGCCGGCGGATAACGTAAAGCCGCACTGATAATCAAACGAGGCCCGGGGGCCTCGTCTGGATGTCGGATTAGGCCGGACCGTCGTCAACGCTTGAGGTTCAGGGCGTCGATCGGAGCGCCGTTGTCCTCGACCCTGCCGCTGATCATCAGGTCACGGCCGCTCTGTTCGTAGGTCACGTCGGTCAGGTAGTGGGCCTCGGAGAGCTGGACGACGCCGCGGCCGCCGACGGGGCTGGGGGCCTCGGCACCGCCGATGATGACCGGGGCGACGAAGCAGACCACGCGGTCGACCAGACCGGCTTCGAAGAGACTGGCGGCCAATCCGCCGCCGCCCTCGATCAAGACGTTCATGATCTCCAGCTCGGCCAGGCGGTACATCAACCGGGTGACGTCGACCTTGACGGCGCTGCCGTCGATGATCTCGACCCGGGCGCCGGCGCTCTCCAGGGCCTTGACCCGGGAGGGACTGGCCTTGGAGGCCACGGCGACGATGGTGCGCGGATCCGTGGTGATCGTCCGGCAGCGGTTGGGCACCCGACCCTTGGAGTCGACGATGACCTTCTGGGGGTGACGGATGTCCGGGGTCTCGATGCGGACGTTGAGCTGCGGGTCGTCGGCCAGGACGGTGCCGATACCGACCATGATGGCGTCGGTCTGGTTGCGCAGCTCATGGACCCGGCGGCGGGATTCATCGCAGGTGATCCACTTGCTCTCCCCGGAGGCCGTGGCGATCTTGCCGTCCAGGCTCATGGCCATCTTGACGGTGACGTAGGGCAGCTCGTGGATGATGTACTTGAGGTAGGGGGCGTTGAGCTCGCGGGCCTCGGCCTCCAGGACGCCCTCGACGACCTCGATCCCGGCGTCGCGCAGGCGCTGGATCCCGCCGCAGTCGACCAGGGGGTTGGGGTCGGGATGGGCGATGACCACCCGGCGGATACCGGCGGGGATGATGCTGTCCACGCAGGCCGGGGTGCGGCCCTGATGGCAGCAGGGCTCGAGGTTGGTGTAGAGGGTGGCGCCGCGACAGAGCTCGCCGGCCTCCTCGAGGGCGATGATTTCGGCGTGGGGCCGTCCAGCCCTGGTGTGGCAGCCCTGGCCGACGATCCGGTCGTCATCGGTGACGACCAGGGCGCCGACGAGGGGGTTGGGCGAGGTGCGTCCCAAAGCCTGGCGCGCCAGCTCCAGCACCTGGCGCATGAACTGCTGATCCTTGAGCTGTTGTGATGGTGCTTTTTCCTGACTCATCTTTACCGACTGTGTTGTACAGACTGGTTCGGGGTGGAAAAGGGGACAGAGTATAGCTGTCCGCGGCGGGGGCGTCAAGGAAAAGGGGAGCGGCCGGCCGCTCCCCATGTTCGCTCAGTCGGGGAGACCTCACCAGCTGTCGGCGCCGTTGAGGGTGAAGATCACCCGGTAGAACTCCTCCTCGAGGTCGTTGGCTTCCAGGTCGCCGCGGCGGGAGTACTGGAAGCTGACATCGAGGGCCGATTCGTCTTCGTCGCCCATGAACATCCCCAGGCCGACGGTGGCGCCGTATTCGGTCAGCGCCTGGCCGCTGGGGGCGTCGTAGAGCTGTTCGTAGAAGCCGCCCAGCCGCAGGGGCAGGCGGGCGAGGAAGGGGGCGTTGATGCGCCGGACGGGGACGAATTCGGCGCCCAGGCCGATGTGGAAGGCATCTTCATAGCCCAGCTCCACTTCGCCGACCTTGAAGCCGCTCCACAGCTCGTAGCGGAAATCGGCGACGAGGCTCCAGTGATCGTCGGGCGTCCAGCCGAGGCCGGCGCCGAAATTGAGCGGATAGTTGAACTCGGTGTCGGTGGCCTCGACTTCGCCGAAGCTGCTCTCGGTGACGCGGGTGACGTCGCCGAGGAGGGGGAACTCGCAGTAGGCGGCGGTGTTGAGGTCGCCGAAGCGCAGGTTGACCCCGGCGGCGACGGCCAGGCCGCGGACCTCGCTGCGCAGCACGTCCGTGGTGCTGCCGTAGTCGCCGTAGTCTTCGTCGTCGTAATCGGCGGTCCAGGTCTCCTCGGGATCGCCGATCAGGCCGCTGACCCGCAGGCCCAGGCCCAGGTTATCGGCGGCGTGCCAGCCGAGGGCCAGGCTGGCGGCGTTGACGGAGCCGCTGCCCTCGACCGTTGTCCAGCCGACCTGCTGACCGCCGTCGGTCAGCGGGGTGGCGTACTCGAAGCGCCAGCTCTGGCGCTCGCGCCAGCCCAGGGCCGCGTTAAAGCTGTCGGAGAGGGCGAAGATGTACTGCAGGTTGGGTATCCCCGTGGTGGTGTAGTTGCTCTCCCCGGCCGAGACCCGGTAGGCGTTGAATTCACGCAGGGTGGTCATGGTGAAGGTGCTGTAGCCGTACCCGGCGAGATTGGCCGGGTTGAGCAAGCTGAGGTTGTAGTTGTCCCACAGGCCGAGGGCGGTATTGCCCAGGGCCCGGCCCCGGGCGTCGACGGGGGGTAGCGGTTCGCCGGGCCGTCCGAGGGCGAACAGCGAGTAGGCCAGGCAAAGTCCGGGCAGCAGCAGCAAGATGATCAGGATCCGGCGCATGGTCTCCTCGGGGTATTAGTCCAGCACGGTGTGCGTTCCAACGGGGGCGGTGCTCCAGTATCCCGGCGGCAGGGTGTACTTGATCACTAAGCGGGGGCGGCGGTTCTCGTAGGGCGTCTGCGAGGTGGCGACGCGGATGCTCTGGGCGTAGTCCAGGGTGTGACCCAGGCGCAGCACCAGGCCGTGTTGTTCGTAGTCGCCGGCCAGCCAGTCCTGGACGATCGGAGCGATCTGGAAGTCGTAGTAGCCGCCGGGCGCGCCGGTGATATCCCGGCCGTAGATCCCCTCGTCGTCGTCGGCCAGTTCGGCGGCCCGCAGCTGTTCCTGGGTGTAGCCCTCGTCGACATCCTCCAGCAGGTGCTGGAGGTAGAGGGTCTGTTCGTAGGCTCGGTCGGGGAAGGAGCTGTAGAGTTCGAGGCGGGCCAGGTTGATCGTCGCCTCGTCGGGCAGCTCCTGGAGAGCGAAATCAAAGACCAGCCGCCGGCTGGAACCGTAGGCGATCCCCAGTTCCAGTTCGGGATCGGCGCCGTAGCTGTAGCCGGAGCCGCCGTCGGCGGTGTTGCGGGCGATGTGGACGTCCTGCTCGGCCTGGATGCGCGCTTCGCGCTTCTCACCGTCCGAGCTCTCGTAGACGACCAGCAGGTAGGGGCGGTTGTCCGAGGCCTGGAGATCGTCGGAGTAGAACTCCTTGACGCAGCTCGCCCCGGCTTCGTCGGCGGCCTTGAGCAGCAGGCCGTGGTAGGCGTCGGGATCGGCGAGCCAATCCAGCACGAGCTGGGTGACCTCGAAGCGCCGGGTCTCGGCGTCGCCGGTTTCCAGCTCTTCGAGGACGAAGCTGGAGTAGGTCGGGCCGAAATCGCCGCCCTGGCTGTCCCAGCGGTGATCCGCGCTGCGATAGAGCCAGTCGGCCTCCTCATCCACCCAGTCGGCGCCGAGGGCGTGGACGTCGACGCGCAGCTCGCCGCGGTTGATCGGGCGCCAGTTGGCGACGCTGTAACCCCGGGTGTAGTAGTATTGAACGTAGGCCCGTTCCAGGTTGTCGGCATCGACCTCGCCGGGCAGGTCGTCCAGGTCGAACTCGATCAGACTGCGGACGATGGTGTCGTCGACGCGGCCGACGGCCAGTTTGATCGAGCCGTCGGTGTTGCTGTAGCCGTAATAGCCGGTGTCGACCCAGTCGACGTCGGGCTCGATGATCAGGGTATAGACCTCCTGCTCGCGATCGTCGAGTTCCGATCCCAGAGGATTCGAGGTCGTCGGCTCACAGGCGACGCCCGCCAGGAGGACCAGCAGGGCGATAATCAGCGATCGGGGCGGTGTTATGGTCATTGGCGGGTCACTCGCTTGGGGTCTTGAGCGGTCGCGGCTGTTGCCGGACCGTTCGGGTCGGTTTTGCCAACCGGCGGGTCGGCGGGGCTGGTCCAGTCGCCGCGGAGAGCGGGAACGGTTGTCTTTGCGGTTGCTCGGTCAGGTTTCCCGAGGCCGCGTTTGTCGTACCTTGTAGCGCTCCCAGTTCCCCGGGTTGGCTAGAGGGTCGTCAGGGTGTTGGACAGGCCGAGGGCTTCGTTGCGGTGTTCGTCGGCGAGTTCCAGGAAGCGTTCGGCCTCGGCGGTTTCGGTGCCGGCGGCGGCCCGTCGGCTGTAGAGCCGGGCCAGGGTGAAGTGGGTGCGTCCGGCCAGCGGGGTGGACAGGCCCAGGGAGAGGGCGCGCTGGTAGTGGTCGACGGCGGCGACCAGGTCGTCCCTGCTCTCGCTGAGGCGGCCGCTGAGCAGTTCGAGTTCGGGATCGTCGGGCTGTCGCTGCAGCAGGTTGTCGAGGAGTACCTGGGCGCGCTGGTGGTTGTGGGCGGAGATGTAGAAATCGAGCAGGCTTTTCTGGGCGCCGACATCGCCGGGGTCCTTGGCGACGGCGGTTTCGGCGTTGGCGATAGCGGCCTGCAGTTCCCCCCGGCGGGCGTGAAGCTGGGCCAGCCCCTGGTAGCCGCGGGGATCATCGGGGGCCTGGTTGGTCAACTCTTCGTAGACCCGCCGCGCCTGCTCGTCGTCCCCGAGGGACTGCTGGCACCGGGCCAGCTGATAGAGGGCCCGAGTGTCGCCGGGGCGGGCGGCGAGGATTTGCTCGAAGGAGTCGGCGGCGGCGGCGTAGTCACCGGCGGTCAGTTGGCGATGGCCGCGCCAGTGGAGGAGCTCCAGGGGGGCGTCCTCGTACCAGGAACCGCTCGGGGCATGTTGGGCGCTGAGTTCAAGCTGCTCGGCGGCGCCGTCGACATCGCCGACGCTGAAGAGGATGTCGGCGGCGTGGAAGTGGGCGCGCGAGGGCAGGGGATCGTCGTTGACGGCTCGGGTGATGATCGCCACGGCGAGTTCGGCGCCGGGCTCGAGGTCGGTGGTGGCCGTCAGCGGTTCGGTGTCTTCGTCGTAGAGCTCCTGGACGACGAAGCCGGTCGACGGTTCCAGGGTCAGGGCGATACGGGCGGCGGCGTAGTAGCAGCTGGGGGAGTCGTCGGCGGTTTTGAGGACGCGTTCCAGCTCTTCGTAGGCCAATTCGTTGTTGCCTTCCGCCAGTGAGAGCCAGGCGAGTCGGGGGTGAAGACGGTAGGCGTCGTGGGGACAGGCCTCAAGTCCGTTGGTCAGAATTCTACGGGCCTCGTCGAGTTCTTCGAGGCGGATATGGGCGTCGGCCAGGCGGATGTAGGCGGCGCTGAGGGTCGGATCGATGGAGACGGCCTTGGAGAACTCCTCGACGGCGTTGGCGAACTGGCCGGAGGCGTTGTAGATCACCCCGGTGCCGTAGGCGTTCCAGCCGCGGTCGAGGCCGTTGGCGGCGGCCTGTTCGAGCTGTTCCTGGGCGCGGTGGAAGTCCAGGTGGTGGGCGTAGTAGAGAGCCAGCTGGAAGCTATAGAAGGGGTCGCCGGGGTGGGCGTCCCGGGCGGCGATGAAACGGTCGCGGGCGGCGCGCAGCTGGTGGGTGCCGTCGAGGGCGTCCAGGCGGCCGACGGCGGCTTCCAGATTCGTCGGATCGCCCTCCAGGGCCCGCTCGTATTCCAGCAGGGCCTCTTCGAGGAAGCCCTCGTCGAGCAGGACGTTGGCCGTGCGCAGGTTGGCCGCCGGGTTGCGGCCGAAGTCCACCGACAACAGCACGATCACCGCGGCCACGGCCACGGCGATCAGGATGTAGGTCAGGTAGCGGCGTTTGCGCTCGGTCATGGTTGCAGGGTAGTTTCAGCGGCGATCTTCCGCCGGGTGCCGACCTCCTCGTCGCGGACTATCCGGCCGTCGAGGAGGTGGATGATCCGCTCGCCGGCATCGGCGACCGTTGGATCGTGGGTGACGACGATGATCGTTTGGCCGTCGTCGTGCAGTTGCTTGAAGAGCTGTAGAATCTCTACGCCGGTTTTGGAGTCCAGGTTTCCCGTCGGTTCGTCGGCCAGCAGGATCGAGGGCTCGGTGACCAGGGCGCGGGCGATGGCCACGCGTTGGCGCTGGCCGCCGGAGAGCTCGTTGGGCCGGTGGCCGATGCGGTCGCCCAGGTCGACCTTCTCCAGGGCGCGGCGGGCCCGGCGGCGGCGTTTGTCGCGCTCCAGACGCGAATAGATCAGCGGCAGCTCGACGTTGTCCAGGGCCGTAGAACGGGGCAGCAGGTTGAAAGTCTGGAAGACGAAGCCGATCCGGCGGTTGCGGATGGCCGCCAGCTCGTCGTCCTCCAGCTCGGAGACCAGCTCGCCCTCCAGGTGGTAGTCGCCCGCCGTCGGTGTGTCCAGGCAGCCGATCAGGTTCATCAGGGTGCTCTTGCCCGAGCCCGAGGGACCCATGATCGTCAGGTACTCGGCGCGCTCGATGTCGAGGTCGACGCCGTCGAGAGCCCGGACCTCGACCTCGCCCATGCGATAGATCTTGGTCAGCTCACGCAGCTTGATCAGCGGGCCGTGCTCGGCGCTCACGCTCAGTCCTCCCCGCCGGCGTCGTCGGCCTGCTGGCGCTCGATCTCGTCGCCGTGGGCCAGGGTGCGCAGCTCCTTGTAGGGGCCGCTGATTATGCTCTCGTTGTCTTCCAGCCCCGCCAGGACCTCGATGTGGGTCTGGTCGCTGATGCCCGTTTCGATGGGCCGGAAGGCGGCGCTGTCGTTGTCGTTGACGAAGACGCCCTCGATCTCGTCTTGTCCGGCGGGATCGAATTCCTCGCCCAGCCAGTCGGCGACGGTCTCGGCGTCGCGGATGACCACGGCGCTGATCGGGATGGTCAGGGCGTCCTCGACCGTCGCCGTGGTGATCTCGACGGTGGCGCTCATCCCCGGGTAGAGGTTGGGCGGCACCTCGTCCTCGATGACGACCTTGATCTCGAAGTTGACGACCTCTTCGCTGGTGCCGGCCAGGGTTGTGCTGGCCGAGTTGGCGATCTCGATGACCACGCCGGCGAAGACGCGGTCGTTGAAGGCGTCGACGTAGATCTCGGCCGGCTGGCCGACCTCGAGGTCGACGACGTCGGTCTCGTCGATGTCGGCCTCGACGAGCATGCCCTCCAGGCTGGCCACGGTGGCCAGGGGGGTGCCGCCGATGCTGGTGGTGCCGGGAACGGCCATTTCGCCCTCTTCGACGTTGAGGGCCACCACCACGCCGTCGATCGAGGAGATGTAGCGGGTTTTCTCGACGCCGTCGCGGGCGGCGCGCACCTGGGCCGAGGCGGAGTAGATCTGGCTGTTGGCGGCATCCAAGGCCGCCCGCTGGGTGCGCAGTTGCGTCTGGGCCAGGGTCCACTCCTGGGCGCTGATCAGGCCGTCCTCGTAGAGCTGGCGCTGGCGTTCATACTCCTCTTCGGCCTGTTCGAGGGCCGCCGCGGCCTGCTCCTTGGAGGCCACGGCGCCGGAGTAGGCGGCCCGGGCCTGGGAGAGCAGGCTCTCCGACTGGTCGGGGTCGATCTCGACGATCAGGTCTCCCTTGGAGACCCGCTGGCCCTCCTTGACCGGAATGCGCGTGATCTGCCCCGTGGTCAGGGCGGTCAGCTCGACCTCGATCGAGGGTCGGACGTGGCCTGGCCCGCTGACCACGCTGGAGAGCTTCCGGGGCTGGACCGTCTCGACGGTCACCCGGGGCTTTTCCTCGCCGGCGGCGAAGATGTTGATCAGCAGGATCGCCGCGCCGGCGGCGAGGATGATCAGGATGATGCGCCGGCGGCGCTTGCGTTTATCTTTCTTCTCTGCCAAGTCGGCCCTCGTTTAGGCTGGGTTACTGTTGGAGCTCCGCGGCCGCGACGGCGTTGGCCAGCATCAGTTCCGTGGTCAGCGGCCCCACGCCGCCGGGTACCGGGGTGAACCACCCGGCGGTCTCGGCTGCAGCGGGATGGACGTCGCCCAGCTCGTGACTGGCGTCGGCGTCCCAGTTGTAACCGGCGTCCAGCACCACGGCGCCGGGCTTGATGAACTCCGGGGTCACCAGGTGGGCCCGACCGACGGCCACGGCGAGGACGTCGGCCTCGGCGGCCCGGGCGGCCAGGTCGACGGTGCGGCTGTGGCAGACGGTGACGGTCAGATGCTCGGCCAGCAGGAGCTGGAACAGGGGCTTGCCCACCGTCGGGCTGCGGCCGATGATCACGGCCCGTTTGCTCTTCAACGGCACACCGCTGCGTTGGAGCAGCAGGTGCATCGCCCGGGCCGTGGCCGGAACGAAGCGTGGGCGTCCCAGGGCCAGCAGGCCCACATTGGCCGGCTGGACGCCGTCGACGTCCTTGAGCGGATCGATCAACTCGTCGACGGCGGCGGGGTCGAGCTGCCGGGGCAGGGGCCGCATCACCAGTACGCCGTGAGCGGCCTCCTCGACCTCGGCCAGCAGGGCGTTGAAGTCGTGCCGGGCGATGTCGTCGGGGTAGCGGTGGCGCTGGACCTCGAGGCCCAGCTTGTCGCCCCTGCGGCGCAGCACCTTGGCGTAGGCGGCCGAGGGTCGGTCGCCCTCGGCGACCAGGATTCCCAGGCGCGGGGGGATGCTCAGGGCTTCGACGCGGGCCGTAGTTTCTTTACGGATTTCCGTCGCGGCTAGTTTCCCGTCCAGCAGCTGCGCCGGCATCTTTCTCCTCTCCGTCGGTGGAGGTTTTCCAGTGAATGCAGTTTAGCGCCTGGCCCGATAAAGGTCAAGGCGTCGGGCCGTGGCGACCGGGTGGGCGGGGTGCTTGCGTTAGCGGCGGACCGCTCGGGTCCGCCGCGGAATGCTCAACGCCGTCGCGCGGCGCTCGAGGATCAAGCCTTGTCCGTCAGGGCGCGCAAGCCGGGCAGGACCTTGCCCTGGACGAACTCGAGGGCGGCGCCGCCGGCTGTGGAGACGAAGGAGTAGTTGTCATAGTTCAAGCCCGGGGTCTGGCGGATGGCGGCGGCGGAGTCCCCCCCGCCGATGACGGTCAGGGCGCCCTTGTCCTTGAGCTTGGCCACCTCGCGGGCGATGAAGCGGGTGCCGGCGGCGAAGCGCTCGTCCTCGAAGTAGCCCAGGGGGCCGTTCCAGAACAGGGTCTTGGCCCGGGCGATCTCGGCGGCGAAGAGGGGTTTGGTTTTTTCGCCGATGTCGACGGATTCCTTGTCGGCGGGGATGCGGTCGACGAGCTGAGCCTCGTACTCGGGGCCGATCTGGTCGACGACGTAGTTGTCGACGGCCAGGATGATCTTGTCCGGGTTATCCTCGAGCATGTCGTGGGCGATGTTGGTGTAGTCGGGTTCGTAGATGCTCCGGCCGATGGGTCGGCCGGCGGCGGCCATGAAGGTGTAGCTCAGTCCGCCGCCGATGAGCAGCTTGTCGACCTTGTCGAGGAAGGTTTCCAGGACGCCGAGTTTGGTGGAGACCTTGGCGCCGCCGAGGATACCGACGTAGGGCCGCTCCACGTCTCCCTTGAGCCGACCCATGTATTCGATTTCCTTCTTGACCTGGTAGCCGTAGGCGGCGGGCAGGTAGCGGGCCACGCCGACGACGCTGGCATGGACGCGGTGGCAGACCGGGAAGGCGTCGTTGATGAACAGGTCGGCCAGCGAGGCCAGCCGCATGGCGAAGTGGGGGTCGTTGGCCTTCTCGCGCTTGTCGTAACGCAGGTTCTCCAGCAGCATGACCTGCCCGGCCTCGAGGTTGTCGGCCAGGGCGAAGGCCTCGTCATTGATGATGTAGTCGGGGTCCTCGGCGGGCATGATCACCGGTCGGCCGAGGAGCTCCCCGAGCCTGGCGGCCACGGGTCGCAGGCTCAGCGACGGGACGTGCTCGGCCGCGGGGCGGCCGCGGTGGGAACAGAGGATCAGCGCCGCGCCCTGCTCGAGACAGTACTCGAGGGTCGGCAGGGCGGCCTCGATGCGGGTATCGTCGGTCACGTTGCCCGCGGCGTCGCCGGGGACGTTGAGGTCCAGACGGATCAGCACCCGCTTGTTCTGTAATTCCAACTCCTCGAGGAACAGTTTATCCACAGTAGCCTCCCACCGACGTTGGTTTGTTGTCTAGGGTGATTGTAACCCAAGGGACGGGCAAGGCGCCAGGTCTGCCCGATGTGATACCATGGTGCTGACCTTAAGCAGAGGATGGGCCTTGAAGGATGATCCACGGATCGAAGCCGAGGTGCTGGAGCGGGAGCCCGTCTTCAGCGGCAGGTACCTGAAACTGGCTCGCTGGCGCCTGCGCCTGCCCGACGGCCGACAAACCCACCATGAGATCGTCGAAGCCCCCGACGCCGTGGCCGTGCTGCCCCTGGGGGAGGATGGGATCGTCCACGCCCTGGAGCACCACCGTCCCGCCGTTGAGCGGACGCTGGTCGAGCTGCCGGCCGGTCTCGTCGATCCCGGTGAGGAGCCCGCCGCCAGCGCCCGGCGCGAGTTGCTCGAGGAGCTGGGTTGCACCTGCGGGCGGCTGGAGTTCCTGCTCGAGTACGCCCACGCCGTCGGCTACTCCAGCGGCCTGACCCGGCTGTACCTGGCCCGGGGGTTGAGCTGGCCGCCGGATCCGCCCCTGGACGCCGACGAGTTCGTCCGACCCGTCGAGTTTCCCCTCGAGACGCTGTTGGAGGGGATCATCGCCGGACGGTTCATCGATACCAAGCTGATCATCGGCGCCTTGTACCTGGCGCGGCGCTACGGCCTGCCGCCGCGCTTTGACGCCTAAGCCGCCCGGCCAAGCTCCGGCGGTGTGACGGTTGTTGCGGGCCGCGGCCGCCGGGAGGCGAGCGCGAAGCGACAGGGCGCGGCACAACCCCGCCGCGCGCCGTTCCCGGGGGTGTTGCTCGGCTGGCGTAAAACACCTTGCCGGTCCCGCTCGCTGAGGGTGAGCAGTTCAGGCCGTTCGTGAAGACGACTGGTGGAGAACCTGGCGAGGAGCGGTTGTAGCGGCTGGCTTGGCCGGCTGGCTTGGCCTGTTGGTGGAAGAGCGATCCCCACCGGCTGTCATGCCGGGGCCTAGCCACAGGATGCCCCAGAGGTGGACGACAGCCCCGAGGGTGGCTCAAACAGCCGCGAGCCGCCGGTGCCGGCATCGCTGAGTTGCAGCGCCTCGGGTACCGCCAAAGCTTTGACGAGATTCGAACCTGTCCCGCCCGTTACCAGCGGTCTGCATCATTGTCGGTCATCGATACAAAGGGGGTGCATTACCTTAGGGATTATCAGCGACATCTAACCAAGCGCGACGTATACACCCGAGGTGCTTTAGCGCGTTTTCGGCGTCTCGATGGTTGAAGCTGAACGACCTTTCACGGATACAGAGTCCGAAGCTCTGCTCGGCTGTTTGCCGTCGCCGGCCATCGATTGGGGTCTTGTCGTCATTGAGGCGCCTATGGTGAAAGCCGATGATTTGCAGTTTCTTATAGACCCGCCGGCCGTCGGCGTAGCGGTGTAGCTGGTCGGGTCGAGCGCGGCCCGGCGAGCGGCGGCGCGGACGGTCGGGACGCCGAGGCGGAACAGACGGGCTGTCTCGCCGCATTTTTCCGGCGGCGCGTTACGACGTTCCCGGGGACGCTGCTTGAACAGCTTGCCGCGACCCTCGCTTTTTTGACGTCCCTCGGCGCGGCGGTAGTTGCATCTGGGACACTTGACGTGCCGCTCCCGCGACCCGCTCTTCCCCGCCACATTGCCCCCTTCGATCGGTGGCGGGACAGCAAACTCGTTCACGCCGCTGGAAGAACCCAACTGCAACAGCTGATGTTCAACTCGTGTGATGCTCCCTTGCCTTAAGTGCTCTATTGAGATTGACTTCGCGGTTGGTTCGACGACGGGGAGGACCAGCAGGTCCTCCCCGTTCACGTATCGTGGATCGGCGACGCGCCGAACTAGAAGGTGAAGCCGACGGCGGCGGCGCTGGAGAAGTAGGTATCCAGCTCGCCGGAGAAGTCGACCACGCCGAGGCCGACGGTGAAGTCGAAGCGGACGCCCAGGAGCTTGATGCCGCCGCCCAGGGTGTAGAGGGGTGTTTGCAGTTCATCGGCCAGGTTGTAGAGCAGGCCGGCGCCGGCCCAGGCGACTTCGCCGAAGCGCATCCGTACGCCGGCGGCCAGGTCTTGCTGGGGACTGAAGGCGCCCTCGATTTCCTGCAGATCGACGTCGGTGCTGACGGTCAGCATATCGGGGATGATGTCGACGGCCAGGCCGAGGCGCCAGGTGGGTTGAAGGCGCAGCGGGGCGTTGGCGACGGCCTCGTCCCACTCGATCGTCGAGGGGATGACGTCGCGGCCCAGGATGCCGAAGCGGCAGTAGCGGCTGAGCTGGGCGTGGACACCGAGGTCGGCGCTGAAGGAGTTGCCCAGCACGGGGCGGACCGACAGCAGGCGTTCGGTTATCCACAGGGGGCCCGTGGTGGCCATGCCGGCGTCGTGGCTGTCGAAGGTTTCCCGGTAGGCCTGATGCAGTTGGTATTTTAGGTTGACCCCGGCGGAGACGGCCCAGTCGCCCGCCCGATTGCGGTAGACGTAATCGGCGTAGGTGAGGACGAACTCCTGGCGGGCGTCGTTGGCCAGCCGGGTCAGGGTGCGGTTGTCGTCCAGGCCGACGCCGTTGCCCGTCGTGTCGCCGATGAAGCCGGTGGGGTCGGGGTAGGTGGGCCAGAGAGTGGTCAACTGCTCGGCGTCGAGGAGCTCCTGTTGATAGAACAGGGCCACCAGGTAGGGATCGTCGAGAAGGTAACCGGGGATCAGGCGGCCGGTGTCGGGGTCGGTCTCGAAGGTTACCTGGCCGTCGCCCGTGGAGAGCCAGCTGACGGCCAGGGGGCCGAGCATCACCCCGGCGCCGTAGCTGAGGTAGCCGGAGACACCGGCCTCGCCGTCGCTGTAGCGGACGAGGTAGTCATGGGCGTCCTCGACGGCCTCGACGAGGGGCAGGAGGTCTTCCTCGTCGTAGAACTCGCTGGGGATGCTGTCGTAGATGTCCTGGCGGTTGGCGAGGAAGCCGTCGACGGCCTCGGTCAGGCGGTCGTCGGAGACCAGGCCGAATTGCGGCACGCAGGCGAAGTAGTCCTCGGCGGCGGCCATGGCGCCGGGATTGTAGTAGACGCTGGCTTCGTCCTCGCACACCGCCACGTAGGCGCCGCCCAGGGCCATGGCCCGGGGGCCGAAGAAGGACAGGGCCAGCGCCGGCGTCGCGGCCAGCAGCACCATCATCGACAAGCGTTTGCGCATTGGTAACCTCCCCCGCCGGCGGGTCGTTGACGTTTTCGATTCATATCATAATCCGGCCGACGGGCGTTGTAAAGGGTCGGGTGGGGCAGGCCGGTCGTCCACGTGGCTGAAATGCCCGAGCGGCGGCGCGACCTGTTGAAAAACAACCGCCGTCGCTCCGGGAGATACGGGGGGACGGCGCCGGAACCGGCACGGTTTTTGCATCTCGGCGACCGTTAGCGCGATCTTAACGTTTCGCCTCCGCAAAAACCGTGCCGGTTCCGGCGCGACCGGGTCGGCTTGTGCTGGAGGTGCCGCGGCGCTGTTTTTCAAAGGTCGCGCCGTGGCCGGTTGCGTTCTTGCTCAAGCGGGGTTCAACGGCGTTGATATTGAAGAACCGGTCCCCGGGGGGACCGGTTCGTCATCGTGTTCGGCGGGCTCTAGAGGGCGAAGCCCAGAGCGACGGAGCCGCCGAGGTGGGAGTTGTGGTCGCCCGAGGAGAAGGTGTTGGTCATTACGCCGAGGTCGAAGTGGAAGATCTCGCCGATGTGGATGCCGAAGCCGAAGCAGCCGAGGAAGTTGGCGTCGGCCTGCTCTTCGATGAGGGAGTTGTAGTTGGTGTTGATACCGGCGCGCAGGTCGAAGATATCGGCTAAGGACCACTCGACGCCGAAGGACAGGTCCCGGACCTTGTCGACGGGGATCTGGATGGTCTCGCCGGTCAGGGGGTCGTAGGTGCGGATGGTGTACTCGACTTCGAGGGCGTCGATATCCAGGGCCAGGTTAAGGCCTTCGATGGGTTCGAAGGCCACGCCGATACGGACCTGGGGATCGAGGGGTGTGCTGGGGTCGCCGTTGTCCCACTCGATTTCGAGGGGGATGATGTTACGGCCCATGATGCCGAAGTGGAAGAAGTCGCCGACGAAACCCTGGACACCGAGGTCCATCGAGAAGCTGGTGCCGGTGGATGAGGGGCCGACGTTGAGGATGTTCTCGAAGAGCCAGTTTGGTCCCGTGGTCAGGGCGTCTTCGAGCTGGAAGGGGATCTGGTGGTTGTAGCGCTGGGCGTAGATGAACTTGGCGCTGGCGCCGATGGCGATGTAGTTGTCGCGTTTGAGGTCGAAGCTGTGGGCGTAGGTGGCGGCGAAGTCGTGCTGGGCGAAGCCGGTGGAGTTGATGACGGACATGTTGTCATCTTCGAGGCCGATGCCGTCGCCCTCGATGGTGCGCCAGCCCTGGGCGGCCAGGGTGTTGAACTCGGCGGTCGTAAGCAGTCCGCCGCCGTAGAGGGCGACGATCTCTTCGAAGGAGTCGAGGTAGGTGGTCGAGATCAGGCGGGCGGTGTAGGTGTCGACCCAGGGTCCGATCTCGAGCTTGGTCATGTCTACCCAACTGACGGCGACGGGGCCGATCTGGGTGGCGAAGCCGGCGTGCATGTTACCGATGACGCCGACGCCGGGTTCGTTGAAATCCTCGAGGGCTCCCTGGAAGTCGATGATGAAGTTCTGGATCTGGGCCGGATCCATCGGCAGCTCGTCGGCGCTCTCGTAATAGTCGCGGAAATTGTTCATTTGCTCGGTGATACCGTCTTTGACGCCGAAGCCCCAGGTGGGATCGGCACCGAAGATCAGGTCGCGGCGCCCGAAGGCCGCCGGGTTCCAGTAGGCGGCGGTGCCGTCGTCGACCAGGGCGACCATGGCGCCGCCGAGGCCCATCGAACGCGGACCGTAGATCTCGGTGGCGCCGACGACGGCGCAGAGGATGAGTATCGCCGTAACGATTCGCTTCATGGTTGCTCCTTTGGCGGGCGGGACGTTGGTTCGGTCTTGTTTGGACCTGAGATCCAGTTCACCTACCCAGCATAGCTGAAAAGATGCTCGGTTAGCAAGCTGCGGCGGTAGCAGGGGGATCAGTCTTCGGTTTGCGGCAGGAGGGTACCGTTATCCGTCTGGTCGGACTGGAGATCGACGTAGCGATGGACGTCCTCGGGCAGAGCCCGGCGCAGGCGCTCGATGATCTCCTCGGGGTTGCGCAGTTTGATCAGCTCTTCGGCCAGTTGGGAGGCGTGGCGGAATTCGGTGGCCCGGATGGTGGCCTTGACCACGGGGGCGTTGACGGGGCTGACGGAGAGCTCATCGATGCCCAGACCGACCAGGAAGGGAACGGCGATGGGGTTGGCGGCCATCTCACCGCAGATACCGACCCAGATGCCGGCGTTGTGTCCGGCGTTGACGATGGTCTTGAGCAGGCGCAGCACGGCGGGATGGAAGGGCTGGTAGAGGTGGGCCAGGGAAGGGTTGGAGCGGTCGACGGCCAGGGTGTACTGGATCAGGTCGTTGGTGCCGATGGAGAAGAAATCGACCTCGGGGGCGAACTGATCGGCCAGGATGGCCGCCGAGGGCACCTCGACCATGATACCGACCTCGATGTCGGGATCGTAGGGCCGTTGCTCTTCGTCGAGCTGCTCCATGCACTGGGCCAGGATGGTCTTGGTCTGGCGCAGCTCATCGAGGGAGCTGATCATGGGGAACATCAGGTGGACGTTGCCCGTGGCCGAGGCGCGCAGGATGGCGCGCAACTGGGTGCGCAGGGTGTCCGGGCGGGTCAGGGAGAAGCGCACCGCCCGACAGCCCAGGTAGGGGTTGATCTCGACGGGGACGTCGGGGTGGGAGAGGAACTTGTCGCCGCCGATGTCCACGGTGCGGATGACCACGGGCTTGGGGGCCAGTTGGCGGGCCACCACGGTGTAGGCCTCGAACTGCTCTTCCTCGCTGGGCAGATCGTCGCGGTTGAGGTAGAGGAACTCGGTGCGGTAGAGGCCGACGCCGTCGGCGCCGTGGGTCTGGACGGCGTCGACCTCGCTGAGCAGCTCGATGTTGGCCGCCAGCTCGATCTGAAAGCCGTCTTTGGTTTCGGCGGGCTCGTCGCGCAGCTTGCGCAGGGATTTGAGCTTGGCCGTCTCTGCGGCCTGGACGTGACGGTACTTCTCCAGCAGCTCTTGGGAGGGGTTGAGGACGGCGATGCCTTTGCGGCCGTCGAGGATCAGCATGTCGCCCTCTTCGGCCCGGCGGTAGAGGTTGCCCAGGCCGACGACGGCGGGGACCTCGAGGGCCCGGCTGATGATCGCGGTGTGACTGGTCGTGCCGCCGACGTCGATGGCCAGGCCCAGCACCCGCTTGGGATCGATCTGGGCCGCCGTCGAGGGCGGCAGGTCGTGGGCTACGATGACCACCTGGCGGTTCAGGCGGGTGACGGCGGATTCGCGCTTGCCCAGGAGGATGCGGATCAGCCGGTCGCCGAGGTCGCGGACGTCGGCCACCCGCTCGCGCAGGTAGTCGTTCTCGAAGTTGGTGAAGGTCTCGACGAAGTGGTCGACGACGACGCTGATGGCGTATTCGGCGGTGCAGTTGAGCGTGTTGATCTTCTCGACGACGCCGTCGATCAGGCTGGCGTCCTCGAACATCATCAACTGGCTTTCGAGGATCTCCAGTTCCGTTTGGCGACCGCCGGCGCGCAGCTGCTCAATCAGCCGCCGAACCTGGGCCTTGGCCGTCTCCAGAGCCTCGTGGAAGCGGGCTTCCTCGGTGGCGGTGTCCGCTATGTTGTCCCGGCCCACGCCCAGGTGTTCCAATCGGGGCTTAAAAACCGGTCCGATGGCCACGCCCGAGGAAACCGGGATGCCGCGGTAGAAGTTCATCGTTGCCGCCGTTGGTTCGATTGCCGTCGTCCTGACGGCTGTCGTTGACGAAGTGTTAAAAAAACCGCGGACGAGCCGCGGGTTGCGCTGGGTTGGTCCGGCCCGCTAGGCTTGATTCTTGGAGGCGCTCTTTTCCAGAAAATGCTTCTCGGCCAGCAGTTGCAGGCTGCGCAGGGCCCGCTCGGCGTCCCGTCCCTCGGCGCGGACCATCAACGCCGTTCCCGGACCGGCGCCCAGAGCCATGACGCCCATCACGCTCTTGGCGTTGACTTCGCCAGATTTGCCGTCGTTGCGAGAAACGTAGATGTCGGCTTCGAATTTCTGGGCCACCCGAACGAACAGGGCGGCGGGACGGGCGTGGAGCCCCAGTTTGTTGTTGACGATGATCTCGAGCTGGGGCATTTGGCTAGACCGCTCCGCGAATGATGGTCGTGGTTGACGCTTCGGTCGTTGTCGTGCTCCGTCCGGCGGAGGGCGAATTTGCCCGAATCCACCGTCCACCGTATCGCCAGCCGCCGCATTATAACACCCCGGTCGAGAGTCGGTCAATTACTCCCGTGGCTCCCCTCCGCGGCCGCCCGAAAAGCCTTGACCCCTACGATGTTTTTGACTATATTGGATCGTGAGTGAGGAGTAAAGTCTGTAATTGAAATTGAAATTGAAATTGAAAATGATATTGTAATTGCAATACTCATTGGAGTTGAAAGTTGAACAGTATTCGTTTGTTTCGGTTCGTTTGTTTCGGTTCGTTTAACCTGTTGATTGAACTGTCTTTATAATCGGCTGCCGCAGGCGGCGTCGTCTCCGGCATCGATCGCCCGCGGCTGGATCAGCCAAAACTGGAAGCCTCAATCTGCCTCGCGACCGCTGTTTACCGCCGATTATCATCGACTACTATACTACTATCGACTATCGCTGATGAGCGCCGATGCCAAAGCCTAATCCAGCTCCCCGGTCCCGTCCGGCCGTTTTGCTCGGCCTGATCCTGTTGCTGTGTTGTGCCGGCGCAGCCGGAGCCCTGGACGACATCGCCGACTATGTCGTCGTCTCCGAGATCCTGCTGGCGCCCTACGAGGGGCAGGCCCCCTTCATCGAACTTTACAACCCCACCGACGACGATGTCGACCTCGACGGTTACTTCATCAAATCCTCGAACGGCGGCCCCGTGCTCTATCTCGAGGACGATATCCCGGCCTACGGCTTCTATCTCATCGCCCTGGCCGACGCCGACTGGCCCACCAACTGGACCGTCCCCGACCTGGTGTTTCCCGAGCTGGAGATCGACACCCTCAGCGGCGGGATTATCCTCTACGACACCGGCGAACTCGTCGACACCGTCGGCTGGGGCGCGCCGATCACCGATTACTACGAGGGTACACCCTGCAACACACCCAATACCGGCAGCTCTCTCGAACGTAAAAGCGGCAGCTACCACGACGAGGAGCGCGGCAACGGCCTCGATACCCAGAACAACCTCTTCGACTTCCACCTCCGCGGTGAACCCGAGCCCCAAAACAGCGACAGCCCCATCGAACAGCCGCCCTCTTCGGCCGACAACCAGTCCTGGAGCTACATCAAGAGCCTCTTCGGCGAAGAGGAGTAGACTCCGACCCAGCCGAACGCCTTGCGACCAAGGGCCCAAGGGCCTCTTTTTTTCACCCCGGATTGCTCCGATGCCCGCCCCCGCCGCCGCAGACCTTTACCGGACCGCTCCTCGACAACCCCCGCCGCCGGAACCGGCACGGTTTTTGCATCTCGGCAACCGTTACGAACGAGGATAACGGTCCGCCTCCGCAAAAACCGTGCCGGTTCCGGCGGCGGACCGTAGTGTACAACGCGGCGGGGTTGTCAAGGGTCTGCGGCGGCGGGGGCGGACAAGGGCTTTACGTCAGTCTTCCTCGAGTCGGCTGAGGGAGACGCTGAGGATTCGTCGAGGATCGGCCTCGACGACGCGCAGGCGCCAGCCCTCGACGGTCAATTCGGCTCCTCGTTCGGGGATCCGCTCCAGCCGGTCGATGATCAGCCCGGCCAGGGTGGCGTAGTCGCCGCTCGGCAGGCTGACCTCGTAGCGTTCGGTGAGTTCGACGAGGGTCGTTTCGGCGGGTAGGACGATCTCCTGGGTGGCCTCGAGGGGTGCGCCGCCGTTCTCGTCGTCGCCGGGGATGACATCGAGGATGGCACCCAGCAGGTGATCGAGGGTGACGACGCCCAGGGTGGAGCCGAACTCGTCGACGACGACGGCCAGGTTGGCGCCGGCGTGCTGCAGCTCGTCGAGCATCCCCTCGAGGGATTTGCTCTCGGGAACGAAGAGGGGTCGGCGAGCCAGTTCGCCCAGGCGGCTTCCCAGGGGGGCGCGGAGCAGTTCGCCGACGGGCAGGACGCCGACGATGCGATCGACGCGTTCCTCGTAGACGATCAGGAAGGGTGTTTCCCCGGCGCTGGCCTCGGCGTAGGCCTGGTCGACTCCCGCTGAGGCTGGGATGGCCCGTAACTCGCGCAGGGGGGTCATCACCTCGCGGACCTCGCGTTCGGAAAAGTGGAAAGCTGCGCCGGCCATCCGCGCCGTCGGGGTTTCGATGGCGCTGCGGCGTTCTCCCTGGCGCAGCAGGACGCGCAATTCCTCCCGGGAGATACGCCAGGCCGAGCGGGGGTCGAGTTTCTTGATCCGGAAGAGCAGGCGGGAGAGACCGCCGGCGACCAGGGAAATTGGGATGAACAGCCATTTGAAGATGCGTAGCAGGGGGATAATCGTCTTGGTCAAGCGGTTGGCGTAGGTCCGGGCCACGGCCTTGGGCAGCAGCTCGCCGAAGACGAACAGCAGTGGGGTCAGACCCAGGCTGGCGATGACGGTGGTCGCGTTGATCAACTGGTCGGGCAGGTACTGCACCAATAGCGCCGTAGCCACCGTTGAGGCGCCGACGTTGCAGATGTTGTTACCGACAAGGATGGTGGTGATCAGTAATTGGGGATCGCGCAGCTCCTTGAGGGCTCGGCGGGCCCGCCGGTCGCCCTTTTCGGCGTCGACGAGGAAGGTGAGCCGGTTGGCGCTGATGATGGCCGTCTCCATCCCCGAGAAGAAGGAGGAGCCGGCGAGGGCCAATACCAGCAAGACCAGACCCAGGGTCAGGCTCATCCGCTCCCACCTCCCTCCTCTTGACGCTGGGCGACGATCCTGTCGATGTGGGTCGGTTCGGCCTCGGTGATGTAGTAGGTGAAGCCGTCGGTGCAGATCCGCTCACCGGCCGCGGGAATCCGTCCGAGCAGGCCGGTCAGGTGACCGCCCAGGGAGCTGTAGTAATCATCGGTCACCTCGATACCGGTGATGCGGCTGAAGTCGTCCAGACCCAGGGATCCCCGGCAGATCCAGCGACCGGGTTCGGCTTGGCGGATCCTGCTCTCCCGGGCCGGTGTCGATTCGTAGAGCTCGTCGTAGACGTCCTGCAGGGTTACCAGGCCGACGAGAACGCCGTATTCGTCGTTGACCAGACAGAGGTGGCTGCCGCTGCGACGTAAATGTCGCAGCAGGGTCAGGGCGGAGGCCTGTTCGGGAATGAAGGTGATCGGCCGCAGCAGGGGACGCAGGTCATCCGGAGGTCCCGATAGGACGGCGTGACCCACGTCCTGTGCACGCACTACGCCGATCCAGTTGTCCGGTTCTGCCTCCCAGACCGGCAGCCGGGCGAACTGTTTGCGGCGGAAGACGTCGAGGGCCGCTGCGGGCTTGTTCTCCACGTCGATGGAGACGATCTCGGTAACCGGTGTCAGAATCTGGCGCACCTGCTTGTGCTCCAGGGTGAAGATTTGTCCCAGGAGCATGCTCTCGAACTCATCGACTTCACCGTGCTGCCGGGCCAGCTCGAGGGCCGTGCGCAGCTCGGCCAGGGTCAGCTCCTCATCGTCGGTGGTTCGGGCGACCAGGCGCCGGGTGAAGCCTTCGGTCATGCGGGTCAGCGGTCGTCGAATCGGGGTGAAGAGCCAGCGGAAGAAGCCCAGCAGGCGGGAGCCGAGGCTGGCGAAATCGACGGGGTGGTAGGAGGCCAGGCTCTTGGGGGTCACCTCGCCCAGGATCAGCAGGACGAAGGTCATTCCCAGCGTGGCGTATTCCAGCCCACCGGTTTCGAACAACCGCAGGGTAAGCATGGTCGCCAGTGAGGCGGCGGCGACGTTGACCAGAATGTTGCCCAGCAGCAGGGTGGCCAGCAGGTCGGCGGGGCGGCGGATCAGCTTGGCCACCCGGCGGCGGGCTGCCTTGTCGCTCTGGGCCAGGGTCTCGATTCGGCTCTCGGCCAGGGAGAAGTAGGCCGTCTCCGAGCCGGAAAAGAAGGCGGAGAAGGTCAGTAGTAAGGCCAGAAGGCTGAGTTCGATGATCAACACGGGTCGATCCGCGTCCGCTCTGCCGTTGTAGTTGGTTGATTGGACCGGTGCTGCCGGTGTTCGACTATGCGTGGTCCGTCGTCGATACGACGGGCGGGCCGGTTGTTAGGCCGACCCGAACCGTCGGCTGGATTTCTCAGGCGGAATTGGCGGCGATCCAGGCGTCGCGCTGGTCCGGGTCGCCCCAGACGGCGGACCCCATCCGCCGCTCGAGGGCCAGCCCTTCCTCGCTCAGCTCCCTGGGCGTGGGCAGGCCCGGATGGGCGGCGATGAAGCCGCCCAGCTCGCTATTGATGCCGGCGGTCTGGGGCAGGTAGTCCAGGGAAAACCACACCCGCTTGAGCAGCCGGCGGCCGACGTGGAGTCCGCGCGCCAGTTCCCTGATGCTGAAGCCCCGGGCCAGCAGGGCCGCGAGGTACAACCGGCATTGCCGGCTGGAGTCCATCGAGGTCATCGTCGTATTTCCAGACGTTGGCGTCGTTTTACCGGCGCGTAGGGTATGGCTGCGACCGTCAACCTCGTTATCTTACACCGGTTCCGCAAGACTGACAAGGGCGGTGGTGTCCGGTATCTGCGTGCGTGACAAGGAAACGGCGATCGTTAGCGAATAACGAACGCCGTTCCCTAAGGGTGCAACTACCCGGTCAGCCCGGTGTGTTTAGGAATGCTCCTTGATCCACTGCTCCCGGTTGCGGAAGGTCAGCCAGGTGTCCTCGGGCATCTCTTCGGCGATCCGTTTACCCTCTTCGAGGAGTTCGACATAGCGGGGCAGATCGTCGTTGCGCTCGGCCAGGGTGTTGAACTCCAGATTGAGTTCGTGGGCCGTGGGGTTGTAGGTGTTGGTTTGCCAGATTGTGCGGATCTTCGACAGCTTGAGATCGGACAACTTGGCGATCTTCCGGATAGTGTAACCGCGCCTGAGCAGGGCGGCGATGAAGTAGCGGCAGTTCTCCGAACTAGTGGACTTGTCCTCCCGGATCTCGGCCACGGTGGTCCTCCTTATATCGACTCGAACAAGCCGTCGGTTTGCGGTGAGGTCGTCGGCAGCTTCGCCTCAATGTTAGGAAACCGGCCGGTGGTTTGCAAGTCGGGTCTGCTCGTCAGCCCGGCGACATCGATCGACTGGCCGATGATGGAGGTTCCGGTTGGTGCTCATTCACTCGGCTTGCTGTTTGAGCCACTCTTCGCGTTGGGTTGGATCGGCCCAGACGGCTTCGCCCATTTTCTGTTGCAGGTGCTGACCGTCGTGGATGAGTTTGCGGATCTTGGGCAGGAAGTGGTTGTGGCGGACGAGGGAATCGAGGTCCAGGTAGAGCCGTTCGCCGAGTTCGTGGTAGCCGTTGGAGAGCCAGACGTTGCGGATCAGTTCCACGTCGTCGCGGCAGCCCTCGGCTATCTCGTCCAGGGTGTAGCCCTGACGGATGAGTTCGGCCAGGAGGTAGCGGC
This sequence comes from Candidatus Coatesbacteria bacterium, assembly GCA_014728225.1. Lineage (NCBI taxonomy): Bacteria > Candidatus Coatesiibacteriota > Candidatus Coatesiibacteriota bacterium. Next base: position 23,267 of record WJLX01000179.1, read on the forward strand.
AATCCTCGGCCAGGGTTGGTCCGACGGGTCGTGCCATGGCGGAATCCTTTCCTTGGGGGCATGGTTTTTTGGCTGAGTTCGGCGGTTGTCGGCGGGGCCGGGGGTTGAGCGAGAGATGATAATATCTTCTACTTCCAATACTAGAATAGTTTATCCGTTGTAGTTTGGCAAGCCAATTTGTGTATCAGGCGGTCGAGGGTCTGGTTTGGTGGGGTCGTTGCGGTTTATCCGGCCTTCAGGATGGGGGCGGGGGTTTGTCGTATGGGGGCCGGGGATTCCGGGCGGGGGCGTCCCTTTTCTTGATGGGATTACCACCCGATTATCAACAAGCGCGCAGTCCACTCCTGAGAATGTATAGACGTTTTCGGCGTCTCGAGGGTTGAAGCGCAATGACCTTTCACGGATAACGAGCCTGCAGTTACGCTTGAAGCCGCCGTGGTAGGCTTTAAGGCTGTTGGCGCCGCCCCGGAAGTGCTCGAGGCCGTTGATATGTGTCCGTCATCAGCGAAATCCTGTTGGTTGTCGGTGCGCCTGTGGTGGATGCCGTTGAGCGACGGTTTCTTATGGGCCCGCCGGCCGTCGGCGTATCGGTGTAGCTGGTCGGGTCGAGCGCGGCCCGGCGAGCGACGGCGCGGCGGTAGTGTTAGCGCTAGCTGCATCTCGGACGGTCGGTGTGCCGCTCCCCCGACCCGCTCTTCCCCGCCACATTGTTCCCCTCGTCGGTGGCGGGATGACAGACCCGTTCACGCCGCTGTAAGATCCCAACTGCAATAGCTGATGTTCGTCTTCTGTGATGATCCCTTTTCTTCATTGAGCGGCTCCGTCGCGGGCCTGTCGGGCGAAGATGCCGCGGGCCGGCGTATGCTACAATGGTTTTGGTTCGTGTCGCCTGTCGTTGCGCTCCTGCGATCCAGCGGCTCGTTGAGCTGGAGGCGGGGTGTCATGTTCGATTGTGCAGGATTACCAGGGAAGGTCGGTGATGCGTCGTCTGTTGTTCTTCGTCTTGCTCGCCGTGACCGCGGCGAGCGCCATGAACCCCGCGAGCTGGTTGTTCGATGAACCCCACTTTACCTGGGGCGGCAAGCTGGGTTACCAGGACGCCTTCAGCGTCGGCGACGAGGACTATCCCGGCGCCTTCACCGGCGGGTTACGCTTCGCCGGGGTGCTGTTCCCGATGGCGGATTTGGCTCTGTGTCTGGATTACGCCGCCCCCGGCGGTCGCTCCCTGGCCCCCCTGTATCTGCAGACCCGGCTGCGGTTGCCCTGGCGTCTGACGCCGTATCTGAGCCTGGGCGGCGGGATGATCCTCGACGGGGGCGGCGAGCGGGCCATCGACTGGTTGGTGAACTACGGCGGCGGCTTGGAGTTCGGATTCGGCGGCTTGCTGGGTGTTTACGTCGACGCGCTCTGGCAGCGCAACGATGACTTGGATTACGTCGTTTTCAGTCTTGGTTTCTTCAGCCCCTTCTGGTGATCGAGCAGGCCATGTCCAGGGAAGAGCCAGCCCCGCGGGGGCTGTTGATCAGCTTCGAGGGCGTCGACGGCGCCGGCAAGAGCAGCCACGTCGAGGGGCTGGCGGCCGAGCTGCGCGGCGCCGGACGCGACGTCGTCACCCTGCGCGAGCCCGGCGGCACGCCCCTCGGCGAGCGGGTGCGCGAGCTGCTCCTCGACGCCGAACTCGAGCGCAGCCCCCGGGCCGAGCTGTTGCTGTTCCAGGTGGCCCGGGCCGAGCTGGTGGCCGAGCGTATCCGCCCGGCCCTGGAGGCGGGCGCCGTGGTCTTGATCGATCGCTTCAGCGATTCCACCCGCGCCTACCAGGGTTGGGGTTTGGAGCTGGAGCGCGGGCTTGTCGAGGACGCGCTGCGGCTGGCCACGGGCGGGCTGGAGCCCGATCTGGTGATCCTGCTGGACCTGGAACCGGCGCGGGGCCTGCGGCGGGTCAACTCCGCCGGCAAGCGCCACGACGCCATCGAGAGTCGGCGGCGGGATTTCCTCGAGCGGGTGCGGCGGGGCTATCTGGAGCTGGCCCGGCGGGAGCCGGAGCGCTGGCTGATCGTCGACGCCGCTCGTCCGCCCGCCGCCGTCGCCGCCGCCGTCAGCGGGCGGGTCCGGCGACTGCTCGACGGGGAGGATCGATGAGCACCTTCCGCACCAGCGTCCGCGGCCAGGAGACCGCCGCCGCCCTGCTGGGCCGCGCCGTCGCGGCGGGACGGCTGGGTCACGCCTACCTCCTTCACGGTCCCGCCGGGGTGGGCAAGGCCGCCCTGGCGCGGGATTTCGCCCGGGCCCTGGCCTGCGCCGATGGTACGGGCTGCGGCGACTGCGGACCCTGCCGGCGCTTCGATTCGGGCAACTACGCCGATTATCGCGCCCTGGACTCGACGGAGGCCGTCCTCAAGATCGAAGAGGTGCGTGAGCTGATCCTCTATCTGTCGCGCAAGCCCGTCGAGGGGCGGCGGCGGACCGTCCTCGTCCCGCGGGCCGAGCGGTTGACCGTCGAGGCCCAGAACGCCCTGCTCAAGACCCTGGAGGCCCCGCCGGCGGCGGCGGTGTTGTTGCTGACGACGGATTCGACGGAGGCCCTGCTGGAGACCATCGTCAGCCGCTGCCAGTTGATCGGCTGCCGGGCCCTGCCCCGGGAGCTGATCGCCGAGCTGCTGATCGCCGAGGGGGTGGAGGATGAGCGGGCGCGGCTGTTGGCCGGTCGGGCCGACGGCTCCCTGGCCCGGGCCCGTTCCCTGGCCGCCGACGACGAGCTCCTCGGTCTGGTCGACGGGTTGTGGGCTTCAGTGCGCCGGGGCGAGCTGGTCAAGCTGACGGCGGCCTGCGCCGAGCTGCCCGACCGGGCGCGCAGCCGCGAGCTGTTCGATGAGCTGGCCCGGCGGGCCGCCGAGGATCACGCCGCGGCCCGCGCGGAGGGCTCCGCCTGCGCCGCCTGGTTCGCCGCCGCCGGTCGTGAGCTGGAGCGCACCGCGCGCCTGATCGCCGCCAACGTCAACACCCGCCTGGCCGCCGAAACCGCGCTGAGCGCCCTGGCCCTGAGCGCTCCCCGAGGCTGATGCCCCGGTTGCCGCAGTTTGGTGAAACTAATTACCACTTTTTTCAGTGTATTAAGGGTACAACTTGCCGGGTGATCGATGCCTGACACCGACTGCCAGCCCCGTTATCTGGAGTTCCGCCTGCGCGAGGAGCACCTGCGCCTGGTGGGCTGCTGCCTCGACGCCGAGGTCCAGGTCGGCGACGGCTATCGGGTCGTTTTCAACGCCCGGGAGCGCTTCTGCGAGGTCAGCCGGGTCGACTTCCCCATCGACGAGAAAAGCCGCTTCCACCTGCCCTGCCGGGTGGTGGGACGCATCCGTGGCGACGACTACTGCCGGATGGCCCACGCCGCCCACCTCGAGCGCCGCGCCCGCCGGCTGTTCGCCGAGCTCGTCGGCCGGCTGCCCCTCAAGCTGGTCGACGTCTCCGCCGAGGTCGACGGCGAGTTGGTGACCTTCTTCTTCACTACGCCGCAGAAGGTCGATTACCGGCGCCTGGTGGCCATGCTGGCCCGACGCCTGGGTACGCGGATCGAGATGCGCCAGATCGGTGTGCGCGACGAGGCCCGCCGTCTGGGAGGCTTCGCCACCTGCGGGCGCGAGCTGTGCTGCGCCACCTGGCTGAGCGGGTTCGATCCGGTGACCATCAAGATGGCCAAGCAGCAGGACCTGGTCCTCAATCCCAGCCGCATCTCCGGCCTCTGCGGCCGGTTGATGTGCTGTCTGGCCTACGAGCACGAGTTCTACGTCGAGTTCAAGCGACGGCTGCCGCGGATGGGCAGCCGGGTGAGTCTGACGGACGGCCGTCAGGGCCGCCTGATACGCGCCGAGCCCCTCAAGGCCAGCGTCGTCGTCAAGCTCGACTCCGGCGACAGTGTCGAGGTCGAAGAGGAGCAACTGGTGAAAGGCGACAAGTGAGATTCCTAGCTACCATGCTGCTGCTGGCGGCGCTCGTTGCGGGTTCTACGGGCTGCGCCGCCCGCGCCGACGCCGCCGACTACCGGGCCTTCGCCGCCGAGGCCGCCCGGCGGGGCCTGTGGCGCGAGGCCGAGCTGCGCTGGCAACAGGCCCTCGAGCTGCAGCCCGGCGACGCCGAGTTGCTCAACAATCTGGCCGTGGCCGCCGAGGCCCTCGGTAACTACAACGAGGCACGCCGCCTCTACCGCCGGGCCCTGGACCTCGAACCCGGCAACGAGACCATCCGCGACAACCTGCTGGCTTTCAGCGACGCCCACCCCGGCCTGCTCGACGACGGGGAAGACGAACCGGCCGGCGACGCCGGAGGGGAGACCAATGGCGACTAGACGCCTCAGCTACCTGCTGTGTGCCCTCGCGCTGCTCCTCGGCTGCTACGCCTCGGGCACCCGGGTGATGCTGCGCCGCCGCGCCGAGAGCGAGGTCAACCCCGAGCGCTACGGCCGCCTGGTCCTGCTGGACCTCGACTATCGGGGCGAACTCGAGTTGGGTGAGATCACCGCCCGGCGGCTGCGCGAAGCCCTCGGCGAGATCGGCGACTTCGAGATCCTGCCCGAGAACCGCCTCCAACGGGCCCTCGAGGAAATCGGCGACTTCGACCCCCTCGACGTCGACCAGCTTATCCGCCTGGGCGAGCTGACCGGCGCCGAGCTCGTCGTCACCGGCGAGGTGACCTTCAGCCGCTACGGCAGCCTGGATTACTCGGAACGCCTCGCCGAAAGCTACGACGTCACCGAGGACGACAGCCCCTCGATGCTCTTCGGTCGCTCCGAGGAGGCCACCCAGCGCCAGAACGAGGAAACCTACGTCCTCTCGGTCACCCTGCGCGGCTACGACGCCGCCACCGGCGACCAGGTCTGGAAGAAGACCGGCGACGTCCAGACCACCCGGGAGCTGCGCAGCCGCACACCGCCAGGACGCTCCGAGTTGATGTCCATCTACACCAACCTGGTCAACGAGCTGGTCCGCGAGGTGCGGGACGGTCTGCAGACACACCTGGTCGAAGAGTTCCGCTACATCATCCCCTGAGAACCACTCACCTAAGCCCGACCCCGGGCGAGACCCTTTTCCTTACCGCTTGCACCGTTGCGTAAGGCTCGAAAACGTCTAGGCGGCTGAACCGGCACGGTTTTTGCGGAGGCGCAACCGCTCTTCCGCTTCGACGGGCGCCGAGATGCAAAAACCGTGCCGGTTCAGCCGCCGGACCCCGCCCTTCTTCAGCAGTCTCCAGTGAAGGGTCTCGCCCGTCGTACCGCCCCGCCGCCGTCGACCGGGAAACCGCACGGCGGACCCCGCGAGGAAACCGTGAAACGATCCCGAACCAGCGTATTTCTCGTCCTGCTGCTGTGCCTGGGCGCCGCCGCCCAGTACGGCGCCTTCGGCATCAACAAGGTGCGCGATGTCGAGATGGACTGGCAGATCCTGTCCACCGAGCACTTCGACGTCTACTACTACGGCGAGGGGGCCGAGGTCGTCGGCGGTGTGGCCGAGATGGCCGAGTCGGCCTGGAAGAAGCTCAAGAACGATCTGGGCAACGAGCCCACCCATCGCATCCCCTTCATCCTCTATAACTCCCAGCGCGACTTTCGCCAGACCAACATCACCCTGAGCTTCCTGCCCCAGGGCGTCGGTGGTTTCTCGGAGCCGGTGCGCAACCGGATCGTCATCCCCTTCGAGGGCTCCCAGCCGTTGATGTACGAGGTCATCGTTCACGAGCTGACCCACGTTTTCAACTTCTACAGCTTCTATCGCGATCTGGCCGGCGAGCTGCTGACCTCGGAGATCGGTACGCCGGACTTCTGGTTCATGGAGGGCCTGGCCTCCCACGAGGCCCGTCAGTGGGACACCGACGCCCGGATGGTGTTGCGCGACGCCGTGCTCTCCGACAACATCGTGCCGTTGAAGCAGTTCGCCGTCGGTTCCTACATCCCCGGCTACCTGCTCTACCTGGCTTACAAGGAGGGTCACAGCGCCGTCGACTTTTTCGTCGAGCGCTACGGCGGGGACGCCCTGCCCGAGCTGATCCGGGCCGTGGCCGCCGATCCCGCCCGCGATGTCTCGCAGGCCCTCGAGCAGGTCATCGACAAGGACCTCGACGAGTTCACCGACGAGTGGATCATCCACCTCAAGCGACGCTATTGGGTCGACCTCGTCGAGGGGCGTCGCCCCGAGGATTTCAGCACCCGCATCACCGACGCCGGGGACGAGTACAAGAGCTACCTCGGGCCGCGCTTCTCCCCCTCCGGCGACCTGGTGGCCGTGGTCTCCAACCTCGACCGCGGAGCCCACGTCTACCTGATCGACTCCCACGAGGGCAGGGTCTTCGACCGGCTGACCCGTTCCGGCGACTTCGACTACCTCTCCACGGAGGGGCGCACCCTGGCCTTCTCCCCCGATGGTGACAGCCTGGCCCTGGTGGCCACCGAGGACGTCTGGCAGGGTATCTACCTCGTCGACGTCGTCAGCGGCGACATCTACCGTGAGTTCGGCGGGCTGGAGCTCGACGACATCAGCGGGCTCTGCTACTCCGCCGACGGTCGCCACCTCTACCTGACCGCCCAGCTACGCGGCTACGTCGACCTCTTCCGCCTGGACACCGCCGGCGGTGAGCTGACCCGGCTGACCGAGAGCCCCTACCTCGAGGCCCACCCCGTCGCCTCACCCGACGGCGAACGCCTGGCCTTCACCCTCGAGGAAGAAGACGGCACCCACCTGGCCGAGATGGAGCTCGATTCCGGCGAGATCACCGTGCTGACCGCCGGGCCCAACGAGGACCGCTATCCCGACTACTACCCCGACGGCGAGCGTCTGGCCTTCAGCTCCGACCGCGTCGGCCCCTCGAACATCTTTTGTTACGACCGCCGTGACGGCGCGATCACCCAACTGACCGACTCCCTGCGCGACATCTTCAACCCCGACGTCTCCGCCGACGGTGGGAAGCTGGTCTTCAACGCCTACAAGGAGATGACCTTCCAGGTCCACGTGATGGACCTCGACCGCTCCGTCGACGAGGTTTACGACACCGCCCTGGACGAGCTGACCCTCGAGAGCGAAGGGCCGCCGATCCGCAGCGGCTATGAGGTCGGCGACCTGACCAAGATCGGCTCCATCCAGCCCTGGGAGTACGACCTGAAGCTGGAGGGCGGTAGCGCCCAGGCCGAGTACACCACCGGCGGGGCCTTCCGCGCCGTGGGCTACGTCACCGGCTCCGACACCCTCGGCGACCACCGCCTGTTCGTCAAGTTCGGTCTGACCGACGTCGCGACCATCGAGGATCTCGATCTCGACGCCGCCTACTACTGGCTCAAGTACCGCCCGACCTACGGCGTGCGCGGCTTCACCTGGAAGGAGTACTACCTCTTCGCCGACGGCTACTTCTGGGAGCGCCTATCCGGCGGCCAACTGACCGTCAGCTATCCCCTGTCACAGAGCTGGCGCGTCGACGCCAACCTCACCGGCTACGAGCAGGGCCGCAAGTACTACTACTTCGACGGCTCGACCTACGAGGACTACATGAGCGTCATCGGTCCCGGGGTCAACCTCGTCTACGACGACACCGAGTGGTACTATTACTTCCCCATCAAGGGACTGCGCCTCAACCTCGGCTACCAGCGACCCCTGGCCCTGCTGGGCTCCGACTGGGAGTACAACCGCCTGACCCTCGACCTGCGCGCCTACCTGTTGCTGTTCCAGACCTCCGGCTTCGCCTGGCGCCTCTACAGCAGCTTCAACTTCGGCGGCGAGCCCTTCGACCCCGTCGAATATCTCGGCGGCGCCCTCGACCTGCGCGGCTACGGCTACACCGAGTTCGTCGGCAACAACGTCGCCTTCACCAACCTCGAGTTCCGCCTGCCCGTCATCGACCGCATCGACTTCGGCTTCCTTCCCGGTTTCATCCTGGGCAACTTCCGCGGCGTGGCCTTCTTCGACGCTGGACTGGCCTGGGACAATGTCGACGGCGAGCTCGACTTCTCCAAGCTCGAGCTGTGGACCGAGGATCCCGAGTTCCACTTCGTCGACCTCAAGGCCTCGATGGGGCTGGGGTTGCGCTGGGCCTCCCTGGGGCTGCCGCTGCGCTTCGACTGGGCCTGGCCCTGGAACGGCCGCGACTTCGAGGACGCCGAATTCCACTTCTCGATCTATTGGGAGTTTTGATGTCAGGGGGATTTCGTATAGTCAAATAAGGAGGTGGTTTAGATGTTTGAGTTTGATGAGGTAAATGATTGGACTCTCATCAAGCACGATATCATAAAGGAATATGCTCATGCATATACAACTATATTAAACAAAAAGGGTTTTAAGAAATATTATATTGATGCATTTGCTGGCGCTGGAATGCATAAGAAGCGTTGTGACGGTGAATTTGTAAATGGTAGTCCTCTAAATGCATTAGATATTATTCCTTCCTTTAATCGCTTCTTGTTTATAGATTTAGATGGTGATAAGATAAGTCATCTTAAAATATAAATTGGAAGTAGAAACGATGTTGTATTTAAAGAGGGGGATTGTAATTGTCATTTAAGAGAAATCTTTCCAAAAATAAGCTATAATGCTAAACAGCGTGCTCTTTGCATATTAGACTCATATGGATTGCATATAAAGTGGGATGTAATAAAATTAGCAGGAAAACAAAAATCAATAGAATTATTTATCCATTTTCCCGTCATGGATATACAAAGAAATGCATTATGGGCGAATCCGGATCGTTTACCTGAGGATAAAATTGAAAGAATGAATAGAGCCTGGGGTGATTCATCGTGGCTCGATGTTTCATATGATAATTCACAGCTAACATTTAATGGGGAAAAGCATAAAGTGAAAAAGAAGACCGAGGCGATATTAAATGAGTTTCGTAATAGATTAATAAATATTGCTGATTATTTTTGTACCAAAGCCGAAGCCAATGAAAACAAAACGTGGTTCAATTATTTACTATTTATACTTTGCTTCGCAGGTTAATATCGCAGGTAAAATTGTAAAAGACATCTTTCGTAAACCAAGATAGATATGGCCATTAATACTCCCATCGAGTGGACCTCCTCCACCTGGAACCCGGTCACCGGCTGCACGAGGATCAGCCGGGGCTGCGATCACTGCTACGCCGAGCGCCTGGCCAAGCGTCTGCGGGCCATGGGCCAGGCCAAGTATCGCAACGGCTTCGCGGTGACCCTCCACGAAGACGAACTCGAACGACCCTTTGCCTGGAAGAAACCCCACCTGATCTTCACCTGCTCCATGGGCGACCTGTTCCACGAACAGGTTCCTTTCGAGTTTATCGAGCGGGTTTTCGACGTCATGGCCCGGACGGAGCGCCACGTCTACCAGGTGCTGACCAAGCGCGCCGCGCGGCTGGCGGAGCTGGCGCCAGGGCTCGATTGGCCGGACAATATCTGGATGGGGGTCACCGTTGAGGCGGCGGATTATCTGCAGCGAGTTGCCCACCTGAGGCGGGTTCCGGCGCGAGTGCGCTTTCTCAGCCTGGAGCCCCTGCTGGGTCCGGTGGACGAATTGAACCTGGAGGGCATCGACTGGGTCATCGTCGGCGGCGAGTCGGGGCCGGGGGCCCGCGTGTTGCGCAAGGAATGGGTCTACCAGGTGCGGGAGAAGTGCGCAGCCGCCGGGGCGGCCTTCTTCTTCAAGCAGTGGGGCGGGACAAACAAGAAAAAGTCCGGCCGCCTGCTCGACGGTCGGACCTACAGCGCCATGCCGGAAACCTTACGGAAACACTCGCCGCAGTTGCTGCTCGCCCCCTAGCTCCACTCCGTGCTGACCACGCAGGCGTCCGGGCCGTCGGGCGTCTTTTTCAGTGCGCTCAGGTAACGACCCGCGCCGAGGTCGGCGGTGAAGACCCGCAGCTCCTCGTCCAGCAGGGCCTCGGCCAGGTAGTTGACCGTCAACCCGCGCAGTTCGTGATCCCGATGCCGGTCGCCGGGGAAGGAGTCCAGCACCCAGTCCAGATAGCGCGAGCTGGTCAGATGGCCGTTCAAGTCCAGATCGTGGTAGCGCACGCGGAAGCTGGCGGTGGGTTCGCCCGCGGCGGGGGGCTCGAGCTTCTCCGGCGGGCCGAGGAGGTCGGCGTATTCGGCGACGACGACGTGCTCGGCGTAGGACTCGGTGCGGCGGGGCCGTCGTCGGGCGGCGTCGATGGCGAACCACAGTGAACTCGCCCGAGCCAGTTCGCCACCCTTGCGATCGGTCAGGAAAAAATCGCGGTGGAAGTAGAGCTTCTCGCGGGCGGGGACGCTGGTGTAGACGCGGAGGGTCTCGCGCCAGCGCGGCCGGCGGACGAGGCGCATAGTGAAGCGGCTGAGCACCCAGGCCAGCCCCTGGCGGGTGAAGTCGCGCGTTCCCATCCGCAGGTGCTCGGCGTGGCCCCAGGCGGTCTCCTGCATCAGCCGGCAGAGGTGGGGCGCCGGCGCCCGGCGGCGGGCGTCGGTCTCCCAGGAGTTGATCCGGTAGTCGTCGACCCAGACCTCGTGGGCCGCGGCCAGGGCGGCGGGCTTGTCAGCGCTCAGTCCCACGCAAGCTCCGGAAGAAAGTTTTCAACAGCTCCTCGGCGGCTTCGGCGAGGATGCCGCCGGTGATCTCCAGGCGGTGATTGAGCCCCTCGACGCCGCCCAGCTCGACGACGGAGCCCAGGGCGCCGAACTTGGGCGAGGCCGCCCCGTAGACCAGACGGTCGATCCGCGCCAGATAGCAGGCCCCCAGGCACATCGCGCAGGGCTCGAGGGTGACGTAGAGGGTGCAGCCGGAGAGGCGCCGCCGCCCCAACTCCCGCGCCGCGGCGCGCAGGGCCTCGAGCTCGGCGTGGGCCGTGGCGTCGTCCAGTTCCTCGATGCGGTTGCGCCCTCGGGCGATCAGGACGCCGTCGCAAACCACCACGGCGCCGACGGGGGCCTCGTCGGCCGCCGCCGCCGCCCGGGCCTCCCCGAGGGCCTGCTCCATCCACCGCCTGTCGACGGACTGTTCCACGGCGGCGAGTTTAGCCCAGCGGGGGTCCGGTATCAAGCCCCGGGGATCGTCGAGGACCGGCGCGGTTCTTGCGCCGGGTCGAGCCGGTCGATAGCCGGGTCGACTCGGCCTGCAATGAACCGTGACGGTCCGCCGGGGCGCGCCCGGCCGTCGAATTCCGGGTGTTGGAAAAATGTTCTTGACACCCCGCCCGGAGGCGTCTATATTACTACCAGTTACACGCGGGTAGAACCGACCGCCATTATTCTACACTGGAACGCCGGGTTATTTGCAGTCCCGGCAGCCGAACGAGGTGCGAGTGAATCGTTATCGCGACAGCCACGGAGGCGTGATGAGCGCTACGGCCCGCCGGCCGTACGTCGACGCCTGCGCCGGTGTCTGGGTGCGTCTTAATGCGCCCCTCGGCGGTGACTTCATCACCCTCACTGTACCTCGACGGCGAAGTGGACCCTAGAATATAGGGCATCAAAATACCAAGCCGCCGTCGAGGGAAACCTCGGCGGCGGTTTTTTACGCGCCCCAACGGCGGCTCGACGGACCGCCCGCGCTGGACAATCATCATTATTCGTTTGTTAACGGGAGTGACCATGCTGATCAGGCACTATCGACCCGCGGACCTGGCCGCCCGCACCCGGTTGATCAACCGCTGTCGACCGCTGTACCCCACCAGTTCGGCGGTGCTGGCCCACTGGGACAACCGGCAACCCGCCGCCGGCTATCGCTATTTCGTCGTCGGTGAGCACGACGGCGCCCTCGTCGCCGAGGCCGATCTCAATTCCTGTGATTGGAGCGTCAAGGGCGGGGTCTACCAGCTGGACCTGCTGGTCGATCCGTCCCGGCGCCGCCGGGGTTACGGACGCCGGCTGTGGCAGCAGGTGCTGCGCCAGCTCGAGCGCCTCGACTGGAGCGAGCTGCTCGTCGACGCCTCGGCGGACTGCAAGCCCGCCGTGGCTTGGATCAAGCTTCTGGGCTTCGAGCTCTGCGACACCGAGCTGCCCTCGCGGCTGGAGCTCCGCCGCTACCGGCGACCCGCCGATTACGACGCGGCCCTCGAGCGCTTCACCGGTCAGGGCTTCGAGCTGCGGAGCTACGGGGAGATCCGCGATGACGATAAAGAGGAGAAGCTCTGGCGGTTGACCGAGGACGTCACCGCCGACATGCCGGGCAGCCTGGAGTACCAGCGGCGCAGCCTGGAGAGCTGGCGGCGGGTGATGGACAGCCCGGCCAGGGATATCGACACCACGCTGATCGCCCTCGACGCCGCCGAGTTCATCGGTTTGACCAGCCTGGCCCGTTACGCCGGACCCCATGCGGCGGCGGAGATCGACTGCACCGGCACCCGGGCCGACTACCGCGGTCGCGGCGTGGCCACGGCGCTGAAGTACGCCAGCGTCGACCGGGCCCGCGAACACGGCGTCCCGGCGATCTACACCTTCAACGCCGACGGCAACGAGGCCGTGCTGAGCATCAACCGCAAGCTCGGCTTCCAGCCCCAGCCGCCCTGGCTGTGCTTCAGCCTGAAGAACGATACCGCCGACGATTACGGCATCTGAGAATACACCGACCGTTAAGGAGGGAAGATGGAACGGATCATCCGCACGGAGCGGCGCGGGGAGCGTCTGCGCCTGATCAACCGCCCCCGCGTTCGCGCGGCGGCCGTCTGGACCCGGCGCCGCAGGCACCAATCCACCCTTCCCCGACCGGATCACGCCTGAGACGGGCGCCGGCCGGGGAGCGCGACCAAGACGACAACGGAGGCCGTCCTCCGCTTTAAGGAGCAACCATGGTTACCACGAACGAATACGCCGTGCGCTGCACCGGCCTGGCCAAGCAGTTCAAGAGAGCCTTCGCCCGCAAGAAGAAGAACGGCGGAAAACGCGTCGTCCTCGCCCTGGACGGCATCGATTTCACGGTCCGCCGGGGGGAGATCTTCGGCATCATCGGCCCCAACGGCTCCGGCAAGAGCACCCTGGTGCGCTGCCTGTCGACCCTGCTGTTCCCCGACAGCGGACGGATGGAGGTCTTCGGCCTCGACGTCATCGACGAGGCCCCCCGGGTCAAGCGGCTGATCAATCGGGTCAGTGTAGACGCGGCCTTCTTCAAGAAGCTGTCGCCCTACGAGAACCTGATCTACGCCGCCCGGCTCTACGGCGGCCGCCGAACCGACGTCAAGGAGGAGGCGCAGCGCATCCTCGACGGCCTCGACTTCCCGAAGGACAAATTCAGGGAACCGATGCAGGAACTCTCCCGGGGCCAGCAGCAGAAGGTGGCCATCGCCCGGGCGCTATTGACCTCGCCGGTGCTGCTGCTCCTCGACGAGCCCACCACGGGGCTGGACCCCAAAAGCAAGCTCCAGGTGCAGGCCTTCGTCCGCCGGCTGCGACGGGACCATGACGCCACGGTCCTGTTGACCAGCCACGACATGGACGAGGTCGAGCGGATCTGCGACCGTCTGGCCATCATGGACGACGGCCGGATCCTGGAGACGGGCACCGCCGCCGAGCTGCGCGAGCGTCATCGCGACAACGGCAGTCTGCCCACCCTGGAGCAGGTCTTCCTCAAGGTCGCCGGTCACGGTTGGCGGCCCGAGGAGGAATAACCGACCCGCAACTGACGGGGACGGCTTGTCCGTTCGCGGCTCCGTCCCCGTTGCAGCCCTTTTTGACCTCCGAAGGGAGGCCCGAGATGTCCGAGAAGCAACCGACAACCGTCAAGAAAGCCCGCCCCCGCCTGCTGAATAGTTTCGCCCGGGAGGCCAAGGCTTCCTACGCCTTCGTCGAACGCAACTTCAACCTCGTCAAACGTTACATCAACTGGGAGATCGTCTTCCTGGCCTACACCATCGTCAACACCCTGACCATCGGCCTGATCGCCGTCGGTCAGCCCGGCGCGGACCGGGTGCTCTACCTCGTGGTGGGGGCGCTGCTCTGGAGTTACCTGTCGGTACTCTTCGAGGTGGTCAGCGAGGACGTGGCCTGGGAGCGCTGGGAAGGGACCATCGAGTACACCTTCATGGCCCCGGTGACCCGGCTGACCCGCCTCGGCGGCACCTGCTTCTTCGCCGCGGTCTACGGCCTGCTGCGCACGGCCATCGTGCTGGGCGTGGTGGTGCTGTTCTTCGACCTCTCCCTGGCCGGAGCCAATATCGGCGCCTTCATGATCGTGCTGGCCTCGTCCAGCTTCGCCTTCATGGGGTTGGGCATCATCGCCGCCGTGCTGCCGCTGATCAGCCCGGAGAAGGGCGCCCAGGCGACGCACATCATCCAGGCGCTGATCCTGCTGGTCTCCGGCGTCTACTACGAGATCGACGTCCTGCCGGCCTGGCTGCGGCCGCTGTCCTACGTCAGCCCGGCGACCTACACCCTGCGGGCCAGCCGCGCCGCCCTGCTCGACGGCGCCGGGCTGGAAAGCCTGTGGGGCGACATCCTGATCCTGCTGGGCATGGGGGTGGCGCTGATACCGCTGGGCCTGTGGATCTTCGGCCTGGCCGAGCGCCACGCCAAGCGCACCGGCAAGCTCAAACGCAGCGGCTGAAGAAAAACCGCTGGAACTGAAACCGGCGCCAATTTCTTGTATCTTATAGAGACACAGGGGGAGATGAAGGCCCCCGACAACCGCGGAAAGGAGGGCAACCATGAAGCTCACCAAGTTCAAGCAGCGCCGGAGCGTGCGCACCGTCGGCCTCTACGGCTTACGTACGCCATAACGGATCGTGCGCGGCGGTGACGCTGAAAACGGCGATTGCCGTCGACGCGATCCGGCGGAGGCACTGCCTCTACGGCTTACGCACGCCGTAGCGGGTCGCCCACAATAAACCTGAACCACCAACTCCACTCCAAGGAGATAAGCATGTATCCCTTCGACGATTTGAGTCTCGCCCGCCAGCAGGACCTCGAAGCCCTGTTCAGCAACCTGAGCAGCATCGACGGCGGCGACGAGAAGGAAAACCTCTAGTCCGCCTCAAGAAGCGAACGTAAACACGGAAAACCGGCGGGGTTTCGCGACCCCGCCGGTCGTACTATGGCTCTGCCGGATTGTCGTAGGGGCGGCCGTCCGCAGCCGCCCGCTGCTTTACCCAGCCGACGGGGTGCCCGAGCCCCCGACCGGCGGGGCGGGACGGGGCTTCGCCCAGGGCCGGCGCGGTTGTTGCGCCGGGTTCTCCCGCCGGGGAGAACCCGGCCTGCAAGAACCGTGACGGCCCGGGGGTGGGCGCTGCGCCTTACGGTTATCCGTCAGCGGTTGCCCGACGCTCCCGGCAGAGCAGCGCGGCGCCCAGGGCGCCGACGAACTGCGGCTCGCTCAGCACGACGGGGCGGACGCCCAGCGCCGCGCCCAGGGCCTCGACCACGGCGGGGTTGAGCGCCACGCCGCCGGAGAGGGCGACGCTCTCCCGCAGCCCGACCTTGCGGGCCATCCCCGAAACGCGCTCGGCGACGGCCTCGACCAGGCCGCGGGCGATTGCGGCGCGCGGGGCGCCCCGGGCCAGCAGACCGATGACCTCGCTCTCGGCGAAGACGGTGCACATGCTATTGATGCGGCTGGCTCTTTCCGCCTTCAGGGCCAGGTTGGAGAAGCGCTCGAGGTCCGTTTCCAGGGCTCGGGCCATCACCTCGAGGAAGCGCCCGGTGCCGGCGGCGCAACGATCGTTCATCACGAAGCGCAGCACGGAACCTTCGGCACCCACGGCGACGGCCTTGGTGTCCTGGCCGCCGATGTCGATCAGGGTCAGCTCGGCCCGTCGCAGGGCGAAGGCCCCCCGGGCGTGGCAGGTGATCTCGGTGATCCGCTCGCCGGCGAAGCCGACGAGTTCGCGCCCGTAGCCCGTGGCGGCGACGGACGCCCCGTCGGGGTCGTCGAGGCCGGCCGCGGCCAGCGCCTGACGGGCCGCCCGCTCCCCGGAAACCCCCGTCGGGATCACGCCCCGGCCGAGGACGGCTCCGGCGGCGTCCACCACGACGGCCTTGGTCGCCGTCGATCCCACGTCGACGCCGGCGAAGGCGCGGGGGGACCGGGCGGTCCCCCCGTCGTCACCGCTCACAGCGACTCCACGAAGGCGTCGATGCGCGTCTTGAGCTGCTCGACGTCGCCCATGCTGTAGTCGCTCTCCAGGGAGAGCAGGGGGATGCCCTCCCGCTCCAGCCGGTCGCGGACCAGCTTATCCTCGACCAGGTAGGGGGTGCAGAAGGAGAGGGTGTAGTTGATCACCCCCCGGGCGCCCGAGGCCCCGGCCAGCTCGACGATGTCGTCCAGGCGCTCGGTGTTGGGGGTGAAGCAGGCGCAGTGGATGTTGAAGTAGCGCCGGGCGAGCGCCTCGAGCATGCCGTCCAGATCGGCGGCGTCCTCGTCGACCAGCTCGCTGTAGTATCGGCTGCCGACGCAGCTCTCCTCAGCCACGATGACCCGTTGCGGTCCCTCGACGACGTGGTGCAGCTTCCAGTTGGGGATGGCGTAGGGGGTGCCCGAGGTCATCAACGGCACGGCGTCGGCGGCGAAGGGGCTCTCGCCCCGGCCGACGCGGGCCTCGACCTCGTCGGCCAGCTTGGTCACCGAGGCGGTGAAGCGCGCGGGATCGTCGTAGAAGGCGATCTGGTTGATCAGCAGGGCGTCCTTGCCGCTGATGGGCACGGGGCGTCGCCAGCGCAGCTTATTGAGCCGCTGCAAGGCGCGGCGCTTGTTGTTGTGCAGCTCGATGGCCGCCCGCAGTTTTTCCGCGGTCAGCTTGTTGCCGGTCAGCTCCTCGAGGTAGTCGACGAAGGCGGACAGTTCGGCCCGCCAGAGCTTGAAGGTCTCGTCGTTCTTGCGGTGGGGGATCTCCAGCACCCGCACCGGGTGTTTCTCGCCCAGGACCTCGTAGGCCTTGGTTTTACCATCGCAAGTTGTTTCACCGATGATGACGTCGGTGGCCTCGAAGTAGGGGCAGATCATCCCGGCCTTGAAGCCGTAGAAGCTCTTGATCAGCGGGCAGAGATTGCGCGGCAGATCGACCTCGGCGTCGGGAATGGAGAAGTCCGTTCCGGCGCAGAGTCCGACGCCGATGGCCTCGAGGGCGGTCAGCAGCTCGTCGGGGACATAGAGACAGAAGGTGCCGACGACCTTGCCGCCGGCGGCCTTGTGCTCGAGCAGCTCCTTGATCCGCAGGCCGTGGATTTCGCTGATGACGAAATCGAAGTAGTCCATGGCCGCGGGGCGCTGGTCCTGCTGGAGGTAGACGGCGGGATAGAACTCGTTGAGGATCCCGAGCAGCCGGTCGTGCTTGTCGAGATCCAGGCCGAGCTTCCGCCACATGGGGTGGTGGTCTTCGGGCATCGAAACAACCTCCTCGGTACGGGTGGGGACGGTGGCCGAGGAGGTTGACGACGGGAGGCCGGGTGGTTCACCCGGGAACCCGGACGACGTACCCCGTCGGCCCGGCGAAACTTGCGCGGGCGGCCCGCTCCGAGCCGCCGACGGCGCACGTTCAGGTGCGCCGCGTCGCGACCTGGGCTCAGGTGCGGTGGTACATCGTCACTCCCGGGTTGGGTTGGTACGAGGCTCGACTAGTTTATTATCCCTTTGCAATACTGTCAACGGCGATGGGAAAACCGCAGCCTCTACTAATCCGCCGGGATGAACTCGGGCCGTTGTTCCGTCGTGGGGACCGGACGACCGGGCGGCCCGTGTCGCCTCGATATGACAACGGCGGAGAGTATCTCCGCCGTGCAGGGTGTTGCCGCGGTTTCGGTCCGGGGGCCGCTCAGCCCGTCGCCCGGCGGCCCGAGCCCGGAGCGTAGTAGTCCTCCAGCTCGGCGATGCCGATCAGTTCCTGCTCCGGCAGCACCAGCACCCGCTCGACGCCGATGTGGCGCAGGAAGTAGCGGTCGTGGGAGACGACGAGGGCGGCGCCGTCGTACTCGATCAGGGCGCGCTCCATCGACTCCCGGGCCCAGAAGTCGAGGTGGTTGGTCGGTTCGTCGAGGAGCAGCAGGTTGCGATCCAGGCAGACGAGCTGGGCCAGGGTCAAGCGGGTCTTCTCGCCCTGGCTGAGCACGCCGACGGGCTTCTCCACGTCCTCGGCGCCGAAGTCGAAGCGGGCCAGATGGGAGCGGGCGGCGGTCAGCCGCAGCCCGGTGACCTCTTGCAGCTCCTCGAGGACGCCGGCCTCGGGGTCCAGGGTGTCGTGCTCCTGGGCCAGGTAGCCCAGCCGGACGTTGAGCCCCAGCTCGACGTAGCCCTTGCGGGGCTGGAGGGCGCCGGTGGCCAGGCGCAACAGGGTGGTCTTGCCCGAGCCGTTGGGGCCGACGACGGCCAGGCGCTCCCCGCGGCGCAGCTCGAGGTCCAGTTTGCGCAGGATCATCCGCGGCCCGTAGCCCGCCGTCACTCCGGCGTAACGCAGCGTCCACTCCCCGGGGCGGGTGGAGCGGCGGAAGCCGAAATCCGGTCCCCGGCGCTCGGCCAGGACGCTGACGGGCTCGAGGCGGGCCAGCTTGCGTTCGCGGTCGTGAGCCTGGGTGGAGCGGTTGCCGGCTTTGTACCGGCGGACGTAGGCCTCGAGCTTGGCCCGCTCCTCGGCCCGGGCGGCGGCCTGTTTGAGCTGCAGCTCACGGCGGCGGCGGCGCTGCTCGACGTAGGCCGAGTAGTTGCCGCGGAACAGGTGGGCGGAGGCGCTCTCGGGTTCGATCTCCAGCACGCGGTTCGCCAAACGGTCGATAAAGGCCCGATCATGGCTGACGATGATCAGCGCGGCCTCGCTGCGCCAGAGGTAACGCTCCAGCCAGGTCACCGCCGGCAGGTCGAGGTGATTGGTCGGCTCGTCGAGGATGAGGAGTGTCGGCTCGCCCAGCAGCAGCCGAGCCAGGGCGAGTTTCGTCTTCTGGCCGCCGGAGAGGGTGCTCAGGGGTCGGCCGTGCTTGACTTTGCCCAGGCCCAGGCCGGAGAGCACCCGGCGGACCCGGTGCTCGAGCTCGTAGCCACCTCGTTTGTCGAAGCGCTCGGTCAGCCGTTCGAGGCGGCGCAGCAGTTTGGCGGTGTAGCTGCGATCACCGGCGTAGCGGCCCAGCTCCCTGTGCAGCTTCTCGATCTTGCGCCCCAGCTCCTCGAGCCGGGCGAAATCACGCGAGACGTAGGCGCCGACGGTGACGTGGGACGGTTCCCGCAGCACCTGGGGCAGGTAGCCGAGGACTTCGTTTTTGGAAAGTTCGACGGCGCCCTCGTCGGGTTCGCGGTCGCCGACGAGCATCTCCAGCAGGGTGGTCTTGCCGCAGCCGTTGGGGCCGACGACGGCCAGGCGTTCGCCGGCGGGCAGGTCGAAGGACACCCCGGTGTAGAGCGGGGTGTTGCCGACGTAGGCGGCGAGGTCGACGGCGCGTAGCATGGCGCTTCCAAGGAAAGTGTTTGCGGAGGGCGATGATACAGCAGCGGGACTCCCGGGGGCAAGGGTCGGGGTGTTCGGCGCCGGGCCGTCACGGTTCGTTGCAGGCCGAGCCGAGTCGGTCTCGCGACCGGCTCGGCTCGGCGCAAGAACCTTGCCGGCCCTCATTCGTCGCGCATTTGCGGCGCTCGGGCCTGCCGGGCGAGCGGCTCGCCGGGGCGTTGAAGCGGTGGGGCTCCAGGCCCCCCTGCGTCAAGGGTACTGTCTACAGCGGTCCACGTAGGGCGGACCCGTTGCGGTCCGCCGTGGAATTGACGGGCCGACCCAGGGGTCGACCCGTTCAGATATGTGTCGCTGCTACAGCATTCCGCTCAGCGTTCGACGACCAGGCGGCGGGTCAGGCGGGCGTCGTCGCAACTGAGGCGGTAGAGGTAGACGCCGGGGGCGACGGCGTTGGTGTCCCAGGCCGCGGCGTGACGTCCAGCGGTCTGCTCGCCGGAGTGCAGGGTGGCCACGCGGCGGCCGGCGATATCGTAGACGGCCAGTTCGACGTTGCCGGAGTGGGGCAGCTCGTACTCGATGCGCACCAGACCGGCGGCGGGGTTGGGGTAGCTCTGGGCCAGGGTGAAGCGGTCGGCGACGTATTCGCCGTCCAGGTACTCGGCGGTGCCGACGTGGACGTTAAAGGGCAGCCCGCTGGAGGTCAGGGCCTCGTCGATGGTCAGGCGGGACTGGGCCAGCAGGTCGATGACGCGGCCGTCGGGCAGTTCGAGCAGGGCGCCGAAGCCGGCGGGCCAGCCGTTCTCGATGTCCCAGCTCAGCTCGGCGGGACCGGCGGCCTGTAGGTGGAAGCTGTAGCTCGACCCGTCGTCGAAGGGGCGGCGCAGGTCGGTGGCGTAGCGCCCGCGGTGGCTGGGCCAGTCGTCGTGTTCGAACCACAGCAGGGGCCGCTCGCCGAGGTTGGGCGGCTCGTGGCGTTCGAGGGCGTCGTGATAGTCGCCGGCGGCGGGGTCGACGCCGAGAAGGTGCCGACGGTCGGCGGCCGCGCCGTCGCTCAGGGAGAAGGCGATGCGCCAGCGGCGGGGATCGCCCCAGCCGTCGCCGTGGTCGGCCCGGGAGCTGACCAGGGGCGGGGATGCGTCGCCGTTACCGGGGACGCTCAGCGTCGGGGTCAGCGAGCGGGTCAGGTCGGGCAGAGCGCCGCCGCTGGGTCGCGAACCGGGCGTGAGCGGCGCGGAGCCGTCGCCTCCGCCGGTGCCGCCGGGATCACTGGCGATGGCGGGGACGTAGAGGATGTCCTCGCCGTCGGACCAGACCCAGTAGCCGACGCCGGTCAGCAGGTGGGAGTCCTCGTCGTAGTCGCTGCCGTTCCAGGTCAGCGGCGGCTCGACGGTGTTGGTGTCCTCGAGGTGGTAACAGTCCTCCCAGGCGACGAAGAAGCTGTAGGGGGCGCCGATCAGGTTCCAGCCGGCCTGGAGGGGGATCATGTGCGGGTCGGCGGGGTCGGGCTTCAGGCCGGTGCCGTCCTCGATGTCGAGGGAGTCGCAGCCGTCGCGGACGATCAGCCACAGTCCGTCGCCGGGCTTCAGGGCGAAGTTGTCGGCTCCGGGGTCGTACTCGAAGTACTGTTGGGCGGCGGCGTCCCAGCCGAAGACGCGCCAGTCGGCGGCGTCGTAGGGGCCGAAGTCGTCGGCGAATTGGCTCTGTGGGTCGTCGGCGTCGGTCGGGAACTCGAAGGGGTTGGACATCATCCGGTAGGCGGAGACGTCGTCACCGGCGGGAATGTCGACGTCGTCGGGAACGAAGACGTCGCAGTGCACCCGGGCGTGGAGGTGGGTGCCGTCGGAGAAGTTCTCCGGGTACCAGGAGTGGCCGCCTTCGGGGCTGACGGCGTGGAAGCCGTAGGCGATGCCGTCGGTGCTCACCTGGGCGGCGGACAGGGTGTACCGCCAGCCGTCGACGTCCTCGGTCATGGCGAAGCTGCCGAAGTCCGTCGTCCCGCCGTAGGCCCAGTAGATCTCGCAACTGTCGACGTTCTCATCGGGCATGAAGGTGCAGGTGATCTCGTTGTCCTGCGCGTACTCCAGGGTCTCGATGAACTGGTGACCGGCGTCGAACTCGGGTCCCTGGGGTCCGAAGTTACCGGTGATGGTGATGGCGCCGTTGATCGGGTTGCTCGACAGGTCGTAGAACTTGCTGGGGGCGTTGGAGAAGTCGATGATGTCGCCGACCTCGACGGTGGGGGCGCCGCCGCCCGTCGAGAGGTAGACCAGCAGGGTGTCGTTGCCGACGTGGTTGTAGCCCCAAACGGCGCTCTGGATCTGGCCGTTGCCGTCGGTCCAAGTGTGGCCGCCCTCCAGGGGCAGGTAAGCGTCGATATTCGCGCCGTCGATGGCCGGCGGGCCGTCGATCTGCTCGCTGAAGACGATCTCGACCCAGTCGCCGTCCTGGATACCCTGGGTGTCGTCGTAGGCGAAGGCCTCGGCGCTGTCGGGGAAGGGGGTGTCGTCGGCGTCGACGGTCAGGAAATGCTTGAACAGTGACCAGGTTTGCTGATCGGCGTCGTCGGTGGCGATGACGTTCCACCAGTACTCGCCGTCGTGGAGGGCCTCGTCGACGGTGGGGATGTAGATCGTCGAGACGTCGGCGTCGAACTCATGCAACAGGGTCTCCATCGTCTCGTCGAGGGCCAGGCGCAGCGTGTAGTAAACATCGCCGCCCTCGAAGTCCATACTGCTCTCCCACTCGAAGGTCGGGGTGTCCGTGGTGACCGTGGCGCCGTCGACAGGGGAGGTCAGTTTGAAAAAATCGGGGGGGAAGTTGTCGCAGTAGATCAGCTCGATGGTGTCGTCGTAGGTTCCCTGGTTGTGGTAGTGGACGATGTAGGGATGGCCGGTGATGTCGAGGGCGAAGTCCAGCAGGTAGTTCTCGCCCTCGGCTCCGCCGAGGTGGGTGGTGTACCACCGGGCACCGTCGAAGCGGGCGTGGTAGAAGGCGGGGCCGCCGCCGTCGTCGGCGGTGAAGACCACCTGGGGCAGGTCCTGGACCGGACCCTGGTGGACGTCGAGGGCGATCGAGCCCAGGGGGAAGGTGTGGCTGCCGGCGGAATAGATCTCGTCGACCTGGAACCAGCTGCCCATCGAGTCCGCATCGGCGGAAAAGACCTCCAGGTTGTCGGTGCCTTCATTGTAGTAGGCGACGAAGAGCTGATTCTGACCGCCGTCGGCGTCGTACTGACGGTTGCAGAGCGAGCCCGGATTGACCATGGCGCCGCTGCCGCTGAAGTCGATTTCACTCTCGTAGACCAGGTCGCCGGTTTCGTTGACGTAGAAAACGTAGGTGAACCCATCGTATTGGTTGTGGACCGCCCGGGCCCAGTTCTCGGCGTCGTTGTAGCTGTCGACCATGGTCAGGGTCGGGAAGCTGTAGGTGTCCTTGTCATAGACGGCGTAGGTGGGCTTCATCAACGAGGCCTCAAACACCTGGGTCGCCAGCGGGATGATGTTGGGTAGATGATGCTCCTGGACGTGGAGGTTGACGCCGCTGCCGTTGGGGTCAATATAGTCGACCTGCCAGGAGGAGGTGTAGTAGAAGAAATTGATCATGTAGCCGGAGGAGTTATAGGCGAAGACGACGGGTTGGGGCGCCGCGTTGTCGTCGAAGCCGAAGTCCACCCCGTAGTCGTAGACATCATTGGTCAGCACCTGATTGGACCAGTTGTCCGGCGTGATCATCTCGTAGAGGAACAGCTGAGACGATGAGCTGTCGATAACAACCAGGTACAGCGTACCGTCGGGGGAGAAGTGGACCGCCGGACGCTCGGTGAAATGCCCGCCGTCGCGGTAGTCGATCTCCTCGGACAGCCAGCCCCCCGGGGCGATGGCGACCATCATCAACACGATCAACAGGGTCAGCTTCATTGTCTGCCGCACGGTGACCTCCAACCGGGAACCGACCGAAACCTGCCGGAATGATAAAACTGCATGGTTTATCCCCTCGAGTATGCATTATAGCTCAAGACGGCGCCGCTTTCTGTGACCGCTGCAATAGCTACGACCCCACGAGCGGCCGTGGGGTCGATCGACCAGCGGTCCCGGCGCTGTCCACGCTGCGCCTCAGCCCTTTGCGAGCTGTGCGGCCAGGAATTCGCTCAAGATCGCATCGTCGTCGGCCAGCTCGCGCTGTTCACCGTCGGCCAGGGTCTTGACCTGGACCAGCCCGCGGGCGGCCTCCTTGGGGCCGATCAGGGCCACCAGCGGGATGCTCAGGCGGTCGGCGTACTTGAACTGCTTGCCCAGCTTGGCCGCCTCCAGGTAGACCTCGACGTTGTAACCCAACCGCCGCAGCCGGGCGGCCAGTCCGAGGGATTCCCGGCGCGTCTCCCCGCCGAAGTAGGCCACCAGCACCTGGGTCCGGCTGGGGCGCTCGTCGAACATCTCCAGTTGCTCCATCGCCGTCAGGATACGATCGATGCCGATCGTCGTCCCCGTGGCGGGCAGGTCGCGCTTGGCGAAACGCCCCACCAGGCCGTCGTAGCGCCCGCCTCCGGTCAGCGAGCCGATGTGGGGTTTGCCCGGCAGGACGCTCTCGAAGATCGGGCCGGTGTAGTAGTCCAGCCCCCGGGCCAGCCAGGGGGTGAAGGCCCAGGCGTCGTCGGGAACGCTCAGGGCGGCCAGGCTGGAGAACAGCCGCTCCAGTTCTTCCAAGGCCGGACTCGTCGCTCCGTGGCGGCGCGCCGCCAGCCCTTCGAGGTTGGCGCGGGCCGCTTGCGGACCGGGAGCGTTGACCAGCTCGAAGGTCTTCAGCAGCTCCGCGGCGCGGGCCGGCGGGACCCCTTCCCTCTCGAACTCCGCCGCCACCCCTTCACGACCGACCTTGTCGTACTTGTCCAGGCAGCGGCAGACCGCCTGCAGGTCCTTCCCGGGGTTCAGACCCGCCTGCGCCGTCAACTCGGCCAGCAGGCGGCGGTCGTTGACCAGGATGACGAAACGTCCCTCGCCCCCGCCGAAGCCCAAGCGCCCGAGGATGTCGGCGGTCAGGGCGATGATCTCGGCGTCGGCCAGGGCCTCGGCCACGCCGACGATGTCCACGTCGCACTGGACGAACTCGCGGAAGCGCCCCTGACGCAACTGGGGACGGTCCGCCCGCCAAACCGGCTGGATCTGGTAGCGCTTGAAGGGCAGGACGATCTCGGTCGGATACTGGGCCACCACCCGGGCCAGGGGGACCGTCAGATCGTAGTGCAGGGCCAGCTCACCGCCGCCCTTGTAGTCCAGGCGGTAGATCAGCTTGTCCGCCTCGCCGCCGGACTTGCCCGTCAGGACGTCCAGATACTCGAAGGCCGGCGTCTGCAGCGGGGCGAATCCGTAGCGGACGAAACTCTCCTTGATGATCGTCAGCAGGTCCTCCCGCGGGATCATCGCCTGGGGGAGGAAGTCGCGGGTGCCCTTGAAGGTGCGCGGAGTGATGCGTTCCATGGTTATGTCCGGAGTGGAGGGAAAAGGTCCCCTGAGCGTTGATCGCCGCCGCCGCCCGCACAAAAAAGCGGCCGTCGGGAAGGGACGCCCCCGACGCCGTCGGAACCGGCACGGTTTTTGCGGAGGCGGACGTTATCATAACTCCAACGGGCGCCGAGATGCAAAAACCGTGCCGGTTCCGACGGCGTCGGGTTGCCGACGTTGCGGGCCGCTTTTTTGTGCGGGTCGGGATGGTCGGTAACGAATTGACCCTTTCGGCGACAGGGTATATACTGGGATTCTGAGTCTGTCAGCCGCGCATATTGGTTTGTGCGCGGGCGATATCAGCGGACCATCTCGAAGCTAACCCGAAGGGGGAATCCATGACCGATCCGCGACAGCGCGGCGGCTGCCTGACCGCTTGGCTGGTGTTGATGATCCTGTCCGGTGCCTTCGTCTCGACGATGAACTTCTTTATCACCGACATCGGTTCGCAGTACAGTTCCGGCGGTGACGAGATCTGGGTCTTCGCCGTCTACGGCATCGCCGGTCTGGCCATGCTCGTCGGCGCGATCGTGCTGATGCTCTGGAAGCGTTGGGGTTTCTGGGCCATCTGCGCCGCCGCCTTGGTCAACCTGGGCTTGCAAATCTACCAGGGCTATCCCTACTATATGTGGATCTGGGCCCTCCTCAGCCCGTTGATCCTCTTCCTGTTGCTGCGCCAGCAGTGGGACGATTTCGCCTAGGTCTTTCTCCGGTTCGTTTTGGGGTTTCGGTGACGGATAGCGATCCGTCGACGGAGCCCCCTTTCGTTGGTTCGCTGGACGGTTTGCCGGAGTGTACGTCGAAACGCTCGGCGGCCTTCAGTCGCCCGCGCCGTTCAGACGCAACAGGGGCAGGAAGCTGTCCAGCAGTTGGGTCAGCTTTTTGAAGGCCCGCTGGCCGCCGTAGTTACGCAGCGCCAGGTACAGCTCGTGGTCGAGGCAGCTCGAGAGGTCTCCCCGTGAGGTGAGCTTCAGCCGGTAGACGGGGGCGTATTCGTCGCTGGTGTCGATTTCCAGGGGTTCGGCGGCCGGGTCGTTTTGCAGGACGGCCACCTGGCGGAAGCCGGGGGGTTCCCGGGAGACGACGCAGAAGACGGGGGGTACCCAGCTTCGCTCCGGGGTCAGCAGGGTGTAGTCGACCTCCAGGGCTCCGTCGGGACCCAGGGTGTAGCCGTCGACTTCGATGGTGTAGTCGAGGCGTCGGACGCTTTCGCGGGGCAAATCGTCAAGGACGCTCCCGAGGAGGGGCTCCAGTTCATCGCGCAGGCGGTCGGCCTCGTAGACGCCGCCGATGCTGCGCAGCAGGGCGGTTTCGCACCAGGCTGCGGCGATGTCGCCTCGGCGGCGGAAGCCCCAGGCCCGGTAATGGCGGATGGTCCGCTCCAGCCCCTGGGGCAGGATGCCCAATTCTTCGAGTTGCAGTCCGGCGGGCAGCAGCACGCTGGGATGCTCGAGGAGGATGGGATCGCTGGACAGCCGTTCTTCGAGAGCCACGACCAGTTTGCGGCGTATACTCTCCAGGGTTTCGACCTCGGTCGGTGGGATCTTGTAGCGTGGCACCCGGGACCACTCGGGACGGCAGAACAGATTGACGGCCCGGGCGGTGTCGCCGTCACGCAGGGCCCGTGCCGCGGCGTTGAGGTCGCGCAGGGCCCGGGCCGTGCGCATCCCCTCGGCGACGGCGTCGGCAAGCTCGGGCTGCTCGACGGCGGTGTAGTGCTCCAGGGCCTCGTCGTAGCGACCGGTGGCCAGGGCCAGCTCCGCGGCGGCGAACTCCTTGACGGTCTCGTGGGTGGTGCAGGCCGTCGGCGCCAGCGTCGCCAGAACGGCGAAGAGCGCGGAGAGCGTGCGGACCGGCGCGGCCGGAGGCGGCGGGTTGTCGGCGGAGGGTCTCATCGAGACAAGTTTACCACATCGTTCCCGCGGACGGTGGAGGCGGCCCGGGTTTACCGTCGTCGACCCTTTTACAACACCCCCCGTTCGTGCAATAATGTTTCCATTCTTGGCCGTGGACCTCCGGCGGCCCCGGAGTACCCAGGTTCAGAGATAGGAGACCGTCATGCAGCCAGGCAGAAGCTTCGTCCTGTTCGTTCTGCTCGTCCTCTCGGCCGCGGTCGTCGCGGCGGAGACCTTCGACGCCGCGACGACGGGCACCGCCGCCGGCGCGGCCGCGATCGACGACGCCCGTGCGCTGTGGGCCAATCCGGCGGCCCTGGGACCGGCCCGGGGGCCCAATGGCTACTTCGCCCTCGCCGGGTTGGAGGACGCCTGGGAAGACTACGCCGGGGCGCTGCAGCTCGGGCCGCTGGCCCTGGGTTACCGGCGTCGTCCCGGCGTCTTCGAGGACGACTACTACGGTCGCTTCTCCCTGGGACTGGGCTTCGGCGACCGGCGCCTGAGTTTCGGTCTGGGTCTGGACTGGTTCACCGAGCACCTGGGCGCCCTGGACGATACCGCTTTCGATCTGCGCTGCGGCGTTCTCTGGCGGCCCTGGAGCTTCTTCTCCCTGGGCGGGGTGTTGGAGAACGCCCTGGGGGCGGAGGTCGGCACCAGCGAGCTGCACAACCGCCTGGGCGGCGCTGTCGCTCTGCGGCCCCTGGCGCCCTTCCTCCACTCTGCGCCGGACCTGCTGACCCTGGCCTTCGACGGCGGCTGGACCGCCGATCCCGAGGATCTCGTCGACGAGGCGGAGCAGTTCGACTGGCGGGCCGCCCTCGAGCTGCGGCCCCTGGACGGCCTGGCGCTGACGGTGAGCTACGACGACGCCGGCGGGCTGACCGTCGGGGCGGCCCTCGAGCTCAGCCACGCCGTGCTGGGTTACGGCGGCGCGCTGACCGAGGAGGGTGAGTTCACCCGTCACGGCGGCTGGACGGCTTTCAATCTCGACCGGCGCGAGCCCCTGGTCTGTCTGGCGCCGCCGGGGGTGCTGACGCTGACCGTCGCCGGAGCCCTCGACGACGTCGGCGCCGGCTTCAGCCTCCTGCCCGCGGGGACCGTCACCCCGCTGCGCCGCCTGCTGGGGGAGTTGGAACGCGCCCGGCGCGACGATGACGTCGACGCTGTGCTGTTGACCATCCACGGTTTGGGCGGCTTCTTCGGCGAGGTCACCGGCTCCATCCAGGAGCTGGGCGCCGAGATCGACCGCACCCGGGCCGCCGGACTGCCCGTCTACGCCGTGCTGGCCGGCGGCGGGGTCGATCCCGGCGCCCTCTATCTGGCCGCTTTCTGCGACCGGGTCTACCTGCCGCCTCTCTCCGACGTCGGCGGTCTGGGCATGGCGCTCAACATCAACCGCTACGGCGGCCTGGCCGAGAAGTACGGCGTCGACCTGGAGACGATTACGGCCGGGGATTACAAGTCCAGCTTCTGGCCCACCACCAAGGGGGCCTCCGAGGAGCAGGCCGCGGCGATCCAGTCCCTCCTCGACGACAACCACGCCCAGCTCTGCGAGCACCTGGCCGAGCGCCGCGGGCTCAGCGCAGCGGAGCTGGCCGAGTTGACCGACACCTGGCTGCTGCACGCCGACGAGGCCCTGGATTACGGCCTGGTCGACGAACTCGGCGAGTACCGCGACGCGCTGACGGCCGCGGCCCGCGCCGCCGGGGACGACGTCGACAACGCCGACGGGGTGCGCGTCGTCGGCCTGGCCGAGCGGACCTACTGGGAGGACGAGTGGAGCACCCGGCCCCGGATCGCCGTCATCGGCGCCTATGGTGCGATCCACGAGGGCGATTCCACCCGGGACTTCCTGCGCGGCGGTCGGACGATGGGCGGTCGGACCGTCGCCGGCCAGCTCGACCGCGCCCGCCGGGACCCCCTCGTCGAGGCGATCGTGCTGCGGATCGATTCCGGCGGCGGTTCCGGCATCGCCAGCGACCAGATCTTCCGCGCCGTCAAGCGTTGCCTGGAGGACGGCAAGCCCGTCATCGCCTCGATGGCCGACATCGCCGCCTCGGGCGGCTACTGGATCGCCTGTCCCGCCGACTATATCCTGGCCGAGGCCGCCAGCGCCGTAGGTTCCATCGGCGTCGTCGGCATCCGGGCCAGTCTGGAGCGCCTGTTCGCCGAGGAGGGTATCGTCCGCGAAAGCTACACCGTCGGCGAGCACGCCGCTCTGGGCGACTACGGCAGCCGGTTGACAGACGAGGAGAAGGCGATGCTCGAAGAAGAGCTGGAGTACTTCTACGACATCTTCGTCGAGAAGGTGGCCGCCGAGCGCGAGTTGGAGCTCGACGAGGTCTACGAGCTGGCCGGAGGCCGGGTCTGGACCGGTCGCCAGGCCCTCGAAGGCGGGCTGATCGACGAGCTGGGCGGCCTGCGCCGGGCCGTCGAGCTGGCCGCCGAGCGCGCCGACGTCCAGCACCCCGATCCCGACATCATCACCTACGGTGACTGGGGGCCCTTGTTCATGGAGCTGGTCAGCCGCGATCTCGTCGAACTCCTCGGCTACAGCGACCTGGCCGTGGTCGAGTTGGACCTGTGAACCGCTGACGCAAATTGACAACGTTCAGGCCCGTCAGCCGCTGGAAACCGAACCCCTTCTCGGCTATAATGAGCTAACTTAGGGTAGCCGTTCCGCCGTTGCCCATTGCGTTACCCAGCGGGTTGACCAGGGGGCGACGAAGCGCAAGAAGAGAGGTAGTTATGCGCAGGTTCATCAGTCTAGCGGTCGCCGCCGTCGTTCTGGCGCTAACAGGCCTGCTCTACGCCGCCGACGAGGAAGACACCGAGGCCGTGGTCACCTACGTCGAGGGCGAGGTCGTCAAGAAGCCCGAGGTCCAGGAGACCTGGGACGTCGCCGAACTCAACAGCGTCGTCAGCCGGGGCTACAAGGTCCGCACCTATCAGCTCAGCCGGGCCGAGCTGACCCTCAACACCGGCAGCGCCGTCCGCCTGGCGCCGCGCACCACCGTCGACGTGGTCAAGCTCTTCGAGGAGAGCCGCGAGGGCTACAACGAGACCCTGTTCAACGTCGAAGAGGGCGAGGTCTGGGCCAATATCGAGGAGCTGGGCTCCACGGAGAGCTTCTCCATCACCTCGGACATCATGGGCGCCGCCTGCCGCGGCACCACCTACCGCGTCTCGGTCACCGGCGACGGCACCACCATGCTGCGCGTCTACGAGGGCGCCGTCGAGCTCTGGGACCCGATGAAGGCCATCACCGGCCCCGGCTTCTGGGAGACCGGCGCCGCCGAGGGTGAAGACGGGGACGGCAAGCACGAGGTCGTCGGACCCCACGAGGTCGCCGGACCCCACGAGGTCACCGAGGAGGAGTGGCGCCGCAACCTGATCACCTCGATGCAGGAGGTCATCATCGGCGCCGACGGCGAGGTGCTGCGCCAGGGCTCCTTCTCCCACTCCGATCCCGCCGAGCAGAGCGAGTGGGTCCGCTGGAACCACGAACGCGACGCCGCCGACGAGTAGTTTACCGTCCGCGATGAAGTGCGACAAACCCTCCCGCCGGGAGGGTTTGTCGTCTGTGCGGAAGGGTCGGTATCGAGGCGGCGGCGCGCGTTTTTGCCCGCGGTCTCCCGCCGGGGAGACCGCGGGGTTGCAAAAACCGTGCCGCCGCCGGCGGGAGGCTCCGGAGCACCCGGCCGCCGCCGTCACGCTTCTTGCGTGCGCGCCGGACCGGGGGGTCCGGCGCGGCAACAAGCGCGCCGACGGCTGGGTCGTGGACGGGTAGCGGTGTTCCCGGCGCTTATGCCGGTAACGCCGTCGTGCGCGGGCGTGGGCGTCATGTCTTCATCATCTGCACCAACCCGCCCTACGGCCGCCGTCGTGCGCGGGCGGGGGCGTCATGCCCCGTGCCGCCGCCGGCGGGAGGCTCCGGGGCACCCGGCCGCCGCCGTCACGCTTCTTGCGTGCGCGCCGTCAGGCCGCTTGGGGCGACTACTGCGGCTCCTGCGGCAGGGCGATGATCACGCCGAGTAGACCGACGGCCAGGCCTATGATGGACAGGACGATGGGCTCGTTTATCGGTCGGGCGTCCAAGTAACCGAAGATGGCGAATCCCAAGCCGATAACCCCCAGGATGATGGCGAAGACCTTCTTCATTATTCTCCTTTCGGTGAGCGTGAGGAAAAATTGTCGAACGACTGCGCGTTCATAGTCGTCCCCAGGCATGACAGCTCGGGTCATCCCGGTTGCCAAGGGGGCGGTTCGGTGTTAAACTGGCCTATGTTAACATCTTAGCGGAGGCGACTTGCTCCACCGACAGGACCGTCTCATCGCCGTCGTTCTGGTGGTCGGCGACCTGGCGTGCACCTTCGGCGCCCTGGCGCTGGCCTACGTGATGCGTTTCGTCTGGAAGCTGGCGCCCAATCTGCCGGACTGGACGCCGAGTTTCGCCGACTACCTGCCCTTCGCCCTGGCGATCATGGTCACCCTGGTGGCTGTCTTCGCCGCCAACGGTTTGTACTCCCGCCGCCGGGGACACTCGAACATCGAGGAGTTCCTGGCGGTGCTGCGCATCAGCTTCCTGGTCCTGGTGGTGGCCTACGGGGTGACGATCTTCTGGCGGGTCAGCGCCCTGTCGCGCTGGCTGTTGGCCTTCTTCTGGGTGCTGGACGTCGTTTTCATCACCGTCTTCCGGCTGCTGGTGGACGCCGTGGCGCGGCGGGTCCGCCGGATGGGTGTGGACACGCGCAAAGCCCTGGTCATCGGGGCGGGCGGTCTGGCCGAACAGGTCGTCGAGCGGCTGCTCGATCATCCGGAGTACGGCTACGAGGTGACGGGCTACATCGCCGAGGAGGCGGTCGACGCGGGACGGCTGGAGAGCCTCGAGTACCTGGGCGGCTTCAACGAGTTAACCGCGGTGCTGGAGCGGAACCGGCCCGATGAGGTCTTCATCGCCCTCTCGCGCCACCACAACCACCGCCTGCTGGCCGTCCTCGATCTCTGCGAGCGTGAGGGGGTTAACGCCTCGATCGTGCCCGACTTCTTCGAGGTGCTGCTCAGCCGCTCGATCCAGCGGACCCAGCTCGAGGATATGGACGGCATCCCGGTGGTGGGGCTGCGCGAGGTGCCGCTGCACTCGCTCTGGAACCGCTTCGTCAAGCGGGCTTTCGACTTCATCGTCTCGCTGCTGTTCATTCTCGTCTTCAGTTGGCTCTACGTCCTGGTAGCCGCCGGGGTGGCCCTGACCAGCAAGGGGCCGGCGATCTTCAAGCAGCGCCGCGTCGGCCGCGACCTGGAGGAGTTCACTCTCTACAAGTTCCGCACGATGTACGTGCAGAGCGAGAGCAGCTCGGATACGGTCTGGACGAAGAAGGACGACCCCCGGGTGACGCCCTTCGGCCGTTTCCTGCGTCGCACCAGCCTGGACGAGATCCCCCAGTTCTTCAACGTCCTCAAGGGGGATATGTCGATCGTCGGGCCCCGGCCGGAGCGGCCCCATTTCGTCGAGCAGTTCAAGGAGAGCGTGCCGCGTTTCCAGGTCCGCCACCAGGTCAAGGCGGGGATCACCGGCTGGGCACAGGTCAACGGCCGCTACGAGCTGACCATCCCGCAGAAGGTGGAGTACGACATCTACTACATCGAGAACTGGTCCTTCTGGCTGGATCTGCGGATCATCTTCATGACCATCTTCCGGGTGATCGGCGGCCGGGACGCCTATTAGCGAGGTCATCGTGTTGAAACGACTACTGGTATTCTCGTTGATGATCGCCACCGGCGCCGGCGCCGCCCTGCCGGCGGCCACGGTGCCCCTGGACCACTGGGCCTATGAGGTGGCCGATGAGCTCGTCATCCGCGGGCTGTGGACGGCGGAGCGCTTCGGCGAGCGTCCCTGGTCCCGGGCCGACTTCGCCGCCGGAGCGGGTTACCTGCTGGAGCAGTACGAGCGCGGCGAGGTGGGCCTGCATCCCGCCTCGCGGGGCTGGCTGGACCGGTTGGTCGAGGAGTTCGCCCCGGAGATCGAGCGCTGGCGGTCCGATCGGGGACCGGCTTCCCGGGCGGATTACGCCGCCCGCGATGAGCCGCCGGAGCCGGCCCTCGAGGTCGGCGCCCGGCTCGAGGCCTCCGCCGGTTACCGCTCCGCCGAACTGCAGTTGCCGGAGGACGGCGCCGAGGGTGAGGACGCGCCCGCGGAGCCGGAGTCCGGTCTGCGGGATCGCGAGCGCCTGGAGCTGTTGTTCGGTGGCGGTTACGGCGACGAGCTGGCCCTTTGGGGCAGGGCCGAGGCCGACACCGACGGCTTGGAGGACTCCGACTGGCGCGGGTTGGACTGGAAGGCGGGCATCTCGGCCCAGTTCGACTACGGTTTCCTGCGCTGGCGGCCGACGGAGTGGTTCCAGGCCTGGGCCGGGCGCGATCAGCTCCAGTGGGGTTACAGCATCGGCGGCTCGCTGCTGTTCTCGGGCACCGCTCCGGCCCCCGACGGCTTTGGTTACGGCTTGGAGTGGGGGCCGCTGCGCTTCAGCTACTTCCACTGCGCCCTGGACACCTGGCGCGAGGGGCCGGAGAGCGACTACACCTACTACAACCGCTTCCTGGTCGGTCATCGGTTGAGTTGGCAGGCGGCGCCCTGGCTGGTCGTCGGTCTGGGCGAGGCCACCACCTACGGCGGTGAGGGTCGCGGCATCGACCTGGCCTACCTCAACCAGCTGATGCTGCATTACGTCGAGCAGCTCGCCGGGCGGGTCCACAACGACAATCCCTTCTGGCAGCTCGATGTCGACGTGCTGCCCTTCCCCGGCGGTCGTTTCTGGGGCCAGTTGATGATCGACGACTACCAGTACGAGGACGATCCCGAGCCGCCGCACATCGGCTTCCTCGCCGGGGCGGCCTGGGCCGATCCGCTGAACCTGGCCGGACTGACCCTGTCGCTGGAGTACCTCAAGGTCTGGAACTGGGTCTACAACGTCAAGCCGGACTACGACAAGCTGCTCTACCTCGGCCATCCCCTGGGCTTTCCCCGGGGCAACGACGCCGACCGCTGGAGCTTCCGCCTGAATTGGGACTTCGGCGCCGACTGGTCGACCCGCTTCGCCGTGACCCTGGACCGCAAGGGCGAGGGGCGCATCGAGGATGAGTGGGAAGCCAAGGGCTTCACCTCGGAGCCGTTCCCCTCCGGGGTGGTCGAGGAGCTGCAGACCTACGCCCTCTCCGGGGCCTGGCACCCCAACCGTAACCTCGAGGTGGGCCTGGAGTTGGCCCTGCGCCGGGCGACAAACTACGCCAACCTCGAGGGCGCCGAGCTGACCGACATCTACGCCGGGCTGTCGGCGAGCTATCTGCTCGACTGGCGCTAGGCCCTCCGCCGCGCCGGCACGGTTCTTGCTCGCCGCGTTCCCCCTGGCGGGGCAACGCGGGCAACAACCGCGCCGGCGCTCGTTTCTCCCGCGAGCCGCCGGCGGTACCAGCCCCCGCACCGCGCCTTTTTCGCAAGGGTCGGTACGGGGTTTATGGTGTTGACCGAGCCTCGGCTGGGCGCTCTCGTCGGGGTGTGTGTGATGAGGGGGCTTGACGCCCCGGATGCTTCGGATTATCTTAGCTGTGGGCGCAGCCGGGAGGTCAGAATGCGTTACGTTTTGTTAGCGGTGGTGTTGCTGGCGGGGGTGTGTTTGGCGAGCTTCGAGGTCACCCTGCAGCCCGATGACGACGAGGGGAATGATTCATCAACGGATGAATATTATCCGGATTCTAATTATGGAGATGAAACCTTTTTTATGGTTATGGGAGATAGTATGTACGCCTTCATCGAGTTCCGCGAGCTGGACCATTACGTCGGCCGGGGCTACACGGTGCTCTCGGCGGAGCTGTGGCTGACGCTGTTCAATGACTGGAAAGACACAGCCTTGATTCAAACCCGACCGCTGTCTGAAGAAGAAATCTGGATCGCCCCGGTGGACGCCGCCTGGGAGGAGATGGAAATCACCTGGAACAACCAGCCGGGTATCTACGAGACGTACGCTGTTGAAAGAAGCTTTGAAGAGCCGGAATATGGAGAGGAATACTTTGTATCCTTTGATGTACAGGATATTGTCCAGGCATGGTTAAATGAAGATATTCCA
>WJLX01000180.1 GCA_014728225.1 Candidatus Coatesbacteria bacterium
CCGTAGGGCCGGGTCTAGAGACCCGGCCGCCGGTTTACCAACAACGTTTCTGTCGGGCGGGGATTCCACCCCCGCCGTTTGTTTGATGACCGCACCTCGCCGGCGCGCCATCTTCGAACGACGAGCCATCCAGGGGAGGGCCTGCGGACGCTCCCGTTGTTCATCTCCCCCTGGGGAACAACCACGCCGACGGGCCGAGCGGTCTACCACACCCCGGGGATCAGTCGTCGCCGGGTCCGCCGGGCGTACTCGGCGTATCCGGCGAGCCCCCGGTGGAGCAGGCGGTCCTCGAGGCTGGTGCGGACGACGAAGAGGCCGCCGATCAGCGCGGCGGGGATCATGGCCCAGAGCGAGCCGAGGACCAGGGGCACGCCCAGATAGAGCAGCAGGCCGCCCAAATACATCGGGTGGCGCACCAGCCCGTAGGGGCCGGAGGAAACGACCCGGTGACCGCGGTCTTCCTGGATGCGGGCGCCGGCCTCGAGGTGGGGGTTGACCAGCATCGTGGCGGTGATCAGGCTCATCCCGGCGACCATCAGCGCCAGACCGGGGATGATCAGCCAGGGGGCGGGGGAGCTCCCACCCAGGCGCAGGTCCAGCCCGGCGGTGACCTGCAGAACCAGCAGCAGCAGGAAGAGGGCGACGCCGACGGCGCGCTCGTAGGGGGCGGTGTCGGTGCGTTCCTTCCAGCGCTCGGCGAGCAGGCCCGGGTTGAAGCGCCAGACCAGGGGCAGGCCGATCAGGCCGTGGAGGGCCATCAGGCCGAAGACCAGCCAGGCGCGGAGGTGATCGACGCCGCCGCGGGCGATGAAGAAAACGACGGCCTGACCGATGACGATGATCAGGGGGGCGGCGAGACGACGCAGGACGTTGCGAAGGTTCATGGGGCGGCTCCCGGCGGGGTCTCATTCTGGATGAGCTCGATCAGCCCGCTGATCTGCGGAGTGGTCAACCGGCGGTACTCGAGGCCCACGGCGCGCTTGATGAAGCGCAGGGTGTTCTCGAGCCGCCGTTGGAGCCGGTCCGTGGAGACATCGCCACGGAGCAGATCGCGGGCCTGGAGGTCCCGGGCGGCGGCGATGAGCCCCAGGATCAGTTCGGCGGCGCCCTCGGGATCACCGAGGCTGAACGTGCCCTCGGCGGCGCCCCGGGCCAGGATGCGGGCCAGGACGGGTCGGGCGGCCTCCGACTGCCGCAAGCGCAGCCGCTGGAGCAGGACCAGATTCTCGTCGCGGTAGAGACTTTTGAGCAGCCGCCGCATCACCGTGGGCCGGGCCTGGCGCCAGAGCAGGGAGTGGCCCAGGAACAGCTCCAGCTCTGCGGCGGCGGACCGTCGGGGCGATTCCTCCAGCCGCCGTTCGAGATCGGCCAGGGCGTCCTCGACCAACCCCTCGAGGACGGCCTCGAGGACGGCCTGCTTGGAAGCGAAGTGATGGTAGAAAGCTCCCCTGGAGAGCCCGCTGTCCTCGAGGATGCGCTGGATGCTGGTGGCCGTGTAACCGTGGAGGAAAAAGCGCCTACGGGCGTGGGAGAGGATGTTCTCACGGTTGGTGTTTTTCAGCGCCACATCATATCCCGTTGTATTTAGGGGCAATATAGAATACCGACCGACTGTCGGTCTGTTATGGTCCTTCAAGCTTACCCACGGTTTTGATGATTGTCAAGAGGTCTGTCAACGACCCCGCGGCAGACCGGAAGGAGGGTTCGAGAGCTTGCTGTCAAACCGCTCGTTCGCCGAAAGATCATCGACCGGCAGACAATGCCGGACCGGCTCACCGAACAGGTTCCCCCACCCGGCCGCTGGTTCACTAAGGTTATTGCCGTAGGGCGGGGCCAGAGACCTCGCCGATGCTATTCTTCGAGTAGGGACCAACCGGTCGATCGAACCCTATCATCTGCCCAACTGGCCGCAAAACAACCCAGGCGCCGGCGCGCGTTCTTGCCCGCAGACCTCCCGCGACAGGGAGGTCTGCGGCGAGCAAGAACCGTGACGGCGCCGGTGGCGACGTAGCAAAACGGGCGGGGACTTCCCCGCCCGTTTCGCGCATCAGGGAAATGTCGCCTAGATCCGGCTCTCCAGCTTGATCCGCAGGCCGTCGAAGGGCGGCTCCTCGCGGCAGACGCCGCCGGAGCAGACCAGGCCGCCGCGCTCGTTGCCGTAGAAGATCGACAGGTCGTGGTTGGGACCGAGGTGAAAGGTGACCTCGCCGGTGATCCAGTAATCGCGATCCTCGCCCACGCGCAGGTCGCCGAGGGCCACCTGGCCGCCGATGGTGGCGGAGAACAGCTCGGGCCAGTTGTAGGTCAGCGAGCCCTGGGGGTTCTGCTCCTCGAGGGTCTCGTCGTAATAGTCGCCCTGGACTGTGCGCTCGGTGATCAACTGGTGGGTGTAGTGCAAGGCGAGGGAGTGGCCGAAGTCGAAGGTATAGGAGGCTTCGAGCTCGGGCAGCCATTCGTCGCGCTCGTAGAGGAAATAGGAGGGGTCGTCGGGGGTGAAGTACTCGGTGGACTCGCCGTGGAGCCAGGCGCCGCCGACGAAGTGCCAGGGCCAGTTACTCCAGCGGACCTCGCCGCCGTACTCGGTGCGGGTCTTCTCCTCCTCGGTGTCCCAGGCGTCGCAGTAGCCGCCGACGACGGACAGGCCGACCAGGGGCGAGACGGTCAACTGGGCCAGGTAGCCCTCCTCGTCTTTGCCGGGGTAGGATTTGTCCAGGGGTTTGGTGGAGAAGCTGACCTCGGGGGGCGAGTTCCAGTGGTTGTAGAAGTGATCGTACTTCTTGTACTCCAGCAGCAGGGAGTTGCGCCCCAGGTAGCCGACGAGGCTGGCGTAGATCGCCTCGCCCTCGTAGGTTTCGTACTCGGCGCCGGCCAGCTCGTAGCCCTCGCTGACGGCGTACTCGACGTAGAGATCGGCGTAATCGGTGATTACGGAGAGGTGGCCCGCGGGCATCAGCAGGGGTTTGCTGATGGGCTCCCCGCTGATGAAGTCGACGCCGACCTGCTGTTCCTGGCTGACCAGACCGCCGCCCAGCTCGATCCAGTTGAAGAAGGGGTTGACGTTGACCTCGACGGCGCGGACGTCGTCGGTGTACTCGTAGAGGGCGTCGAAATCGTAACTGCCCCGGCCGACGAGGGCCTTGACCTCGACGTAGTCCAGGTTGACGTGGCCGTAGAAGCCCTCGAGGAAGGTGTCGACGTCGTAGAAGATCGGGTCGTCGTAAAGGTGCAGGGTCAGCCCGCGGCCGAAGGTGGTGTAGAAGGTTCCGTAACGTCCCTCGACGTTCTCACCGGCGTAGCCGACGTACCACTTGAACAGCTCGCTCTTGTACTCCCGAGTGTAGTCCAGGACGTCGTCGTAGCGCGGCTGCCAGAAACGCAGCGTACCGCCGAGGACCAGGTTGCCGACGTTGATGTTGGCGGTCAGGTCGTCCTCGAAGGTCTGCATGCCGTAGATCTTCTCGCCCTCGACGGCGTCGAAGATGCCCTCGTAGAGCTTGTACTCGGCGG
Organism: Candidatus Coatesbacteria bacterium; assembly: GCA_014728225.1. Taxonomy (NCBI): domain Bacteria; phylum Candidatus Coatesiibacteriota; species Candidatus Coatesiibacteriota bacterium. Next base: position 3,508 of record WJLX01000180.1, read on the forward strand.
TGTTGGTGATCTGGAGGCAGACGTCGGAGGCGTCGTCGAGGCCGATGACGGCGCCGATGACCGTCGGCTCTTCCTCGACGACCTGTTCGGTTTCCTCTTCGGCTTCAGGGTCGGCTTCCCCGTCGTCATTGTCGTCCTGGGCCCAGGCGGCCAGCGGGACGAGCAGGCAAAGCAGGAGCGGGATATAACGCACGGACCTCCTCCCGTCGTTTGGGGGAGTTTAGTTACTCAGTCTGAGCCGCCTCGGCGGTCCTAGAGTCCCAGGGCGTCGCGGACGGCGCTCTCGATCTTGTCCTCGTCGCCGGGCTGGATGCGGCGGAAGGTCTCGCAGATGGCGCCGGAGCTGTCGATGATCACGATGAAGGGGATGCCGGTGTCGCCGCCCTGGTAGGCCTGGAGCGCGGCAGCGTTCTTGTCCAGCACGATGGTGTAGGTCACGCCCAGCTCGCGGGCCTTGGCCTTGACGGAGGAGAGGTTGCGCGGCAGGTCCTCGGAGATGCCGATGACCTTCAGGCCGTCATCCTCGTATTTCTCGTGGAGCTCCTGGATGTGGGGCATCACGGCCAGGCAGGGGGCGCAACTGGTGGCCCAGAAATCGAGCAGGACGACGTTCTCGCCCAGGTAGTCGGACAGTTTGACATCGTTGCCGCTGGTGTCCTCGAGCTGGAACAGCGGGGCCTGGGCGGCGAGGACGAGGGTGGGCAGCAGCAGGATCAACAGAAGCTTGCGCATCGGTGGCACTCCCTTTTTCTTGTCGTTGGCTGCGTAACGGCGGCCAAGCATATTGCCCGTTGCGAAAGTCCTAATTATTCCCCAACGGCGGGCAGCTGTCAAGGCGGCTCTTGGCCGGGGCCTCACATCAGGACCGTAATTAGCATAGTTTAGCGTAAAACAGCCGCCGTGTCAGGTCGGGCGCGGAGAAAACCCCGGCGACGCTCCAGCATCCGCTCCGGACCAGTGCTCGAAAAACAGCCCCGGATTACCGGGGCTGTAAGGGGCCTGAGAGCCACAGTTAGCGGCAAAGCCACGGTTTCTATTGATCCAGATCCTCCAGGGTGACGGTCCAGGCGTAGCCGTTGGAGCCGATCTCGATCTGCCAACGGGTGTAGGTATCGAGATCCTCGTCGATGCACTGGATGTCGTAGGTGCCCGGGGTGACCTCGAAGGTCAGGGTGTAGCCGGGAGCCAGGATCTGGTCGCCCAGCAGGTCGTCGCCCCAGCTGTCGTCCGAGGACAGGGTGCAGAAGACGTACCAGATATCCCAGTACTGGAGGCCGTTGGTGATCTGAACCTCGACGGTCTGGTCTTCGCCGTCATCCTTGCCGCCGGAGCTGGTGCTGGTGTCGCAACCGATCAGCCCGAAGCCCAGGACAAGAAACACGATCGTAACAAGCAACAGTATGCGCTTCACGAGATAAACCTCCCTGCGAGACAATTCATCTGCGGTATAAGTTCGAGAATATGCTCGGTAAGGCGTGCATTTTATAGTATATGTTCAGTTTTACAAAAAGACAATAAAAAAGCACCGACGGACATCGTGCGGCGTCAGCGGCCCGAGGCCGCTGGATCAGCGAGCGGTGTCGCGCAAGCACCAGCCTGAGCGGCGCAGGGGGTCTACTCGTACTCCTCGCAGTGCCAGACGCCGCCCTCGGGCTTGGGGTAGGCGCAGTCGGCCCGGCGGGAGCAGGTCCGGCAGAGACCGCGGTACTCGCCCAGGCCGGGTCGCCGGGGCTCGGCGGCGGCCGGATGGGGCGCCGGCGCCGTTCGACCCGCGAATTCCTCACAGTGGTAGACCGGCGCTTCGACCATCCGGCGCAGGGCGCAATCGGCGGCGTGAAGGCAATCGGCGCAGAGGCCGCGGGTCACGGTGCTGGTCGGGCTGCCCTTATCGGTCGGCATGGCTGGAATGGTTGGGGGGCACCACAGAGTAATGCAAGGAGTGTGCCAACGAGCCGGGGGGATTGGCCTTGATTTGCTAAGCTTAGTTAATTCATGGTGTTAGGCTGCGCAATGTGCAATCGACGGCCCGGCCGCCCGGCCCACCCGTCGATTAGCTTCGCCCCGGTGGTGCGAATCTCCCCACCCGCCGGCCCCGTCACGGTTGTTGCATTCCCGCCGGCCCCTTCCGGGTCCGGCGGGGCAACAACACGCGCCGGGGCCTGGGTCGTGGGCGCCGGTAATTCGCGGCGGTCCGCAGTGTCCCGCCCTGCGGTCGGATGTGATTCGCAGGCGGCGAACCCGCGTGATAAACCCAGGCGGTCCGTCCTTCGCCGGTTTGATCAGCGGTTCGACCTAGAGATCAGCCGCTACAGACGTTATGTTGTGTACTAACAGGCGACTGGGGATTCAACGTCCCAATGTATGAGTATAGTCTCTGCAGCAATTATTTTTACACAACTTATTGGTCATAAAGGCGTTTACCAATAAGCCGCTACAATATTGCAACTCGATATGGATGCATACTTTAAGTCTTGATATGATATATTTCTAATTATATGGAATGTCTTATCGATGTATTTTTTTACTTGTGGATACCTTAACGCTCATGGGTCGTCATGTATTGTGATATTCTTGTAGTCACGAGAGTTACCGGGATGCTATCCTGTTACAAGTGAAAGAAGGCGCTGTGGCAGATGGCTCAAAGGGTAATCCCGACAGGCATGTCACGTGTTCAAAGTGCAACTATCGTTATCACTACAGGTTAGGCGACGGGCGGCGGATGTGCAAGCGCCGTAGAAAACGCTTTAACTATAAACCGGCTCGCCGTGGGCTTTCAGCAGAACAGCGTGAGTTGATCGCCGCGCTGTTTTGGCTTGAAGCAACCGCGGCC
>WJLX01000181.1 GCA_014728225.1 Candidatus Coatesbacteria bacterium
ACTTCAAGCGCTTCAACCCCAACACCCTGACCGCGCCCATCCTGCGCCGGCGCAAGGACCTGGAACTGCTGCGGCGGATCTACGACGCCGCGCCGGTGCTGATCGAGCGGGACGAGAACGGCGATGAGGTCAATAATCCCTGGGGCGTAACGTTCTTCACGATGTTCCATATGTCCAACGACTCGGACAAGTTCAAGACGGCCAGGGAGCTGGAGGAGGCGGGCTGCTACCGGGACGCTAACCGCTTCGGCTACTACAAGAAGGGCGAGGAGTATTGGCTGCCGTTGTATGAGGGCAAGATGGTACAACACTATGATCATAAATCATCAAAAATAGTAATAAATCCATCAAATCCACATAGACCTGCTCAACAAGTTAAAGTCAGTAATGAAGAAAAATTATCTTGCATATTAACTAATAATTATTGGGTAAATGAAGATAAAATTAACAGATTTAATATTATTAGCTCATGGTTAATAGGTATTAAGAACACAGGATCTAATACTAATATGCGTTCTATTATACCCACTCATCTACCAAGCGTAGCCTTTGGTAACTCTCTACAAATATTGCTAATAAGTAATATATTTTATAATGTTATGCATTCATTATATACCAATTACGCTTCATTTTGTTTAGATTACGCTTTTCGTGGAACTATGGGTGGTAGTAATCTTAATTTCTTTTTATTAGAACAAGTACCCATCTTTCCCCCCGAGCGTTACGATCAGCCCCTCAATGCCGCCGACGCCACACCCCTGACCAAGCGCCTGAAACCCCTCGTACTGGAGCTGGTCTATACCGCCTGGGACATGCAGCCCTTCGCCCGGGAGCTAGGCTACGAGGGCGAGCCCTTCGTCTGGAACGAGGAACGCCGCGCCCACCTCAAGGCAAGGATTGACGCGGCGTACATGATCATGTACGGTATGAGCATCGAGGACGCGGACTACATCCTGGAGACCTTCCCCATCGTCAAGCGCCAGGACGAGAAGGCCTACGGCTTCTACCGTACCAGGGAGCTGATCAAGGGCTACATGCGCGCGCTGGCGGCCGGGGACTGGGAGACGGTGGTTTCCATATAACATAAAGGAGAGCTTATGTGCCCCCCGAACTTTAAAGTACAAACAATCATCATAAACCCGAATAATAAAGAGGTCACTATTACTGGCCTTGAAGAACCAACTCGGCAATGTTTTACAGCTTATAGACTATCAAAACCAAGCGGTGAGGCTGTTGCTTTAATTATATATGATTATGTTGCTATAACGGATAAAGAACTTATGAATAAGTTACTAGAGGACCTGCGTGATTTCATAAAACAAAAAGAAGATGAGCTTGAAGAAAGTTAGATCAAAGAACAGCCTAGTAGAAAACAGGCCGCCGAAAGGCGGCCTTTGCGATAACCGATCCCGGCGCCGGGCTCGGGCGTTTTTTACGGAATCGCTCCGTTCAGTCGGCTGGACGTTCCTGGACGATCCGCTGGGGCGGGGTCTCGCCGTCGGCGAGCAGCTCTTCGGCCCGGGTCCGATCGGCCCCGGCCAGCCGCAGGGCGATGCCGCAGTCCGGGATGCCCGGGGGGTTGGAGACCAGCTCGCCGGAGATGCCGGCGTCCTCCAGCTCGCGGTAGGCGGCGATGGTGTGCATCGTGGTGCGGAAGACGAAGTACAGCCGGGGGGCGCTCATCGTTTCCTCCGGCGCAGCGTCTCGATAACGGTAAACAAGTGGTCGAGGTCGTCGTCGGTCGTGAAGGCTCCGAGGCCGACGCGCACGGCGCCGCGTTCGAGGGTGCCGGCCAGCTCGTGGGCGCCGGGGGCGCAGTGCAGGCCGCTGCGGGTCTGGATGCCGCCGGTTTCCTCGAGGGCGGCGCCCAGCATCTGGGCCTCCCAGCCGGGCAGATTGAAGGCCGCCAGGGCGCCGCGCAGCTTTGGCGACAGCGGCCCGAGGACCTCGGCCCCGCAGTCGAGCAGGCCGTCGAGCAGCCGGGCGGCCAGGCGGCGCTCGTGGGCGTAGACCTCCCGCGGTCCCCGCTCGACCAGCCAGTCGATCCCCGCCCGCAGACCGGCCAGGCCGACGACGTTGTAGGTCCCGGCCTCGAGGCGTTCGGGCAGCTCCGGCGGCATGTCCGGTGTGCGGGAATCCCCGCCGCCGCCGCGCATCAGCGGCTCGAGTTCGAGGTCCGGCCCGAGGACCAAGCCCCCCGTACCCTGGGGTCCGCAGAGGGCCTTGTGTCCGGTAAAGGCCGTCAGGTCGACGCCCCAGTCGTCCAGCTCGAGGGGCCCGGCCCCGGCGGACTGGGCGCAATCGGCCAGCACCAGGGCCCCCCGGCGCCGGGCGACGGCGCAGATCCGCTCCAGCGAATGGACGGTCCCCAGGACGTTGGAAACGTGGCAGACGGTCACCAGCCGCGTCGGCTTCGCGGCCAGCAGCTCGTCCAGGCGCCGGGGATCCAGGGGGCGGCGCTGATCCTCCGGCGACCACCAGACGACCTCCAGACCCAACCGGCGCTCCAGGGCCAGCAGGGGTCGGCGGACGGCGTTGTGGCTGCAGACGTCGGCGACGACGCGGTCCCCCGGACGCAGCAGGCCGCACAGGGCCTGATTGACCGCCCAGGTGGCGTTGGGGCCGAAGACGACGCGGTTGGGCACGGCGACGCCGAGGAGCCCGGCGACGGCCTCGCGGGTGCGGTAGACCTCGAGGCCGGCCTCGATGGCTCGCCGGTGCGAGCCCCGCCCCGCCGAACCGCCGCAGCGCTCCAGATAGTCAACCATCGCCCGCCCGACGACGGGGGGCTTGGGCCAACTGGTGGCGGCGTTGTCCAGGTAGACGGGTTCCATCGACGGCCTAGTCGCGGGTTTCAACTACGGGTCGGTTTTCGAGCAGCTCGGCGAGCCAGTCCGGGAAGCGTCGCAGTTCACCGTCCCGGGTCACCAGCACGTGGGTGGTGAAGCCGGTCAGCAACAGCTCGCCGTCACGGTGGACCTCGTACTCGATGAACAGGCGGGTCTTAGTCTGCCGGGCGCAAATCGCCGTGACCCCGAGCAGGTCGTCGTAGCGGGCCGGGCGCTTGAACCTGGCCCCGGTTTCGATGATCGGCATCTCGTAACCCCGCGCGCGCAACTCGCGGTACGACAGCCCCTGGGCCCGCATCAGCTCCACCCGGGCCCGCTCGAAGAAGACGAAATAGTTGACGTTGTAAACGACGTCGTAGGGGTCGCAGTCGGCGTAGAGGACGCGGTAAGGCGTGGTCAGGCGGGGACGATCGGCGTTGTCCGGACGGCTCAAGGGGACCTTCCTCCAAGGGTGCCGCTCCATTCTAACCCAACGGAGGTCCGTAGACAAGCCCAGTCCGCTTATGCACTTAGACTGATACCAACCCCGCCGGTCGACTTATGTTAAACTGCCCCGGCAACCCGCACCGAGGAACGCCCGTGTATCCCGTCTTCCTGCGCGACGTGCCGCTCCCCTTCTCCGACGGCCGGACCTTCGACATCTACTGGTACGGCGTGTGGTTCATGCTGGCCATCCTGGCCGCCCTGCTGCTGTTCGCCCGCCGCAACAAGAAGATGCTCGGCGTGGGCTTCGACGACACCGTAAGCCTGGCCGTGATCGTCATCCTGGCCGGACTCGCCGGCGCCAAGCTGCTGACCGTCATCACCCGCTTCGACAACTTCCTCGCCGATCCCGGCGGGTTCATCTTCGGCCGCACCTACTTCAGCGTCTTCGGCGGCGTGCTCGGCGGCGGCGTGGCCCTCTGGCTGGCCACCCGGCGCAGCGCCCCCGGTTTCCTCGGCTTCGCCGACTCCCTGGCCGCCTGCCTGCCCCTGGCCCAGGCCCTCGGACGCCAGGGCTGCTTCGCCGCCGGCTGCTGCTGGGGCAAGCCCACCGACGCCTGGTGGGGCGTGACCTTCACCCACCCCGACTCCGTCAACGGCCTCAAGGGCATCTCCTTGATACCGACACAGCTCATCGAGAGTGGTCTTAATCTGCTCCTCTTCGTCGGCATCCTGCTGCTCGAACGCTTCTACAAGGACCGCCGCCAGGGGACGACCTTCCTGGCCTACGGCGTCGGCTACGGCGTCATCCGCTTCGTGATGGACTTCCTGCGCGCCGATCCCCAGGTCACCTGGCTGGGCCTCTCCACCAACCAGTGGGCGGTCATCGTCGGCTTCGTCCTGATCGGCCTGGCCGTCTGGAAGCTGCTGCCCAAGGCCCGCCCGGCCCGCGAGGCCTACACCGACCCGCCCGAACGGGTCCTCTTCGGCAAGGACAAGACGCCCCGGGACGCCTGAGACCGCCGACGCCTGCGCCCAACCCCATAGCAAAGACCCGACCCCGCGGGGTCGGGTCCTTGCAGTAGCGGCCCGGCCGCTTCAGCCGGTGATAACCAACTCGTCCCTCGCCGTCACGACGGTCAGGCTGGGGAGGGTGGCTTTGTGGCTTTGTCTGGTAATCGGACTTCTCATCGTGTTGGGTTCCTCCCCGGCCCGGTGTCTAATGTTTGACGGGCCGTATGAAGCCTGCTATTATTCCAATGTCCCACGGTTAGGGGCGGGTAGCAGGCCGTGGCCTGGCGGTGTGTTCGCACCGCGGTGGGGAGGCTTCAGCTCCCTGTTCTGCTCGTTCCCTGGGCCGGGGCTGCAACCCCGGCCTTTACTCGAAGTGAAGGAGAACTTGTATGAGCAAAGATGATTTCGTAGCCCTCAGGGATGCTGTTGAAAAGGAAATTGCATTATCTAGTGAATCTAACGCAGTTTTTTACATTGACGAGTTCAATGGGCTACTTCAAAAAATCAAGGCTTGGGATTCTAAGCTGTTTGAGGATATTCTCCAGGTTGAGAAGCCTACCGCTAATAGCGAAGACGCGGTAACTATCGATGATCTTCTCCGGCGTATTAGTTATTATTGCGACAGGATTGTAAGGAATTGGCCGTTGCCAAAATTCAGATCTTACGTAGGGACAGGGCGACGCTAATACCGTTTCCCTGACACTCCGCACCTTTTGTGCTATACTGAGCCATGTTCCTGCGTGGACAAGCGGACCCGTTTCCCTATCACAGGAACGACTGCATGGGGGCGTGGTGTAGTGGGAACACTCAGGTCCGCGGAACCTGCATCACGGGTTCGAGTCCCGTCGCCTCCACATATAAAACTTGACGGTTCTCCGTTTTTGGTGTATCTTATGAGTACGCGGACCTGAAAGCGTGTTCCCAA